>JBDNGW010000030.1:0-4096 GCA_041689735.1 Leeuwenhoekiella sp.
ACAGGATTTAAAATGAAGAAAGGGCTATAAATAGGAAAGCGGAGCTGACCGGTTTATGCGCCCGATAATTTTAGGTCTTGTTCTTTTATTATCAAAAACGGTAATGCGGCTCGGGGGTTATGGGTGTTCCAAATTAGTTGATGGAACGTATCGGTCAATACGAAGGAAGGTTGCCCGGCGAACGTAGGACAAAAACAATCCCCCAAATTTAAAAATGGAAATTTTGGATTATTTTGGCTTATGTTCAAGACCTTTTGGACGAACCTCTTTTCCCGGAATGCAGTGCAGAGGAATGGGGTAAGGATTATCTGCAATCTTGGTTCCGGTCTCCTAACCCTTTTGGAAGTTTGTCGCAAAAGTGAGCCTGGTTACAGAGCCTGGTGGGGCATTTGTCGCAAATATCCCAAAAGCCAGTGAACAAAACAACAATAACTAACTAATTTAAAATGAGTTATGGATATGTAACATCGCGCAGCGTGTTACCCTCTTGCTACTCATTTTTATCCGCTTCGCTACTCAAAATGGTAGCTTACAGAACCGTGTTCAACTTTGATAATTCTTTGAAATCTATCCTAATTATATGTTGACAGACCCAATTTTGATAATCGGAAATAGGCGAACTCGATCACTTTTTTTGGTGATTGGGTTCAAGACTTTTGGACGAAACTTTTTCCTGTAATGAAGCTTTTTGCGGAATGTAGGGGAATGAAGTGAATAATTCATTCAAAGACGATTTAGATCATTTTATTGGATATCAAATAGATCATCAAAAAGACTTCCCTCTTCTTCCAACTCTTCCAACTCTTCCAAACTTTCGGAATTTACTAAATACAAGACCTCTTTTGCTCTGGTAACAGCAACATATTTGAGATTAATTTCTTGAATTACTTCCCAGTCTTTTTGTTCATCTCTCTTTAAAGGTAATTTCAAATATTCAAGAACAAATACCCTATCACCTTCTAAACCTTTAGCACTATGTATTGTGGATATCACTATTGGATTCTCCTTAGCTGAAACATAAATTTTAATTTTCTTAAATATGTCTTCAAGAGAATCGCAAACATTTTTCCAAACTTCATATCTCTTATCCAAAAAGTTTAATTCACTTTCTAAAATAGAAAGCTCATCTTCGATATATTGCTTTTTTCTATCTACGTCGAAAAAACGTTGTGCTTCTTTTTGAATTATAGACTGTCTACGAGCAAATACTGCATCCCTTAGACCTTCAAAACCGTTATATTCATATCTAATATTCTTCAACAACTCATCTTTTTTAAATAAGCGCCTAAGCTGTCCAATCATACTCTCAGCTATATCTGGATGAATTTTAACTTTGATATCCTTTTCAATAAATTGAAATACTAGAAGTAATAGTGGATCTTTGGTTCTGCATATTATAAGATCATTTGGTACTGCCATTAAGACCACTTTATCCATATTAACATCTTCAACAACACCATCATAGTCTTTACTTCCAACAATATCAGACCTAACTTCTAACGCTAATTGTATAATTTTCTGAGGACATCTGAAACATAGAGTTAGTGGTAGTCTTTCTGCCTTAGGATCTGTTCAGAAATAAAGTGACCGAATTATAGGAAGTTATTTTGTTCATCAACAAGGCGAAAAACGCATACATAGCCGTAGCTATGGCGAGTATTTTCAACCTGCCTACCGGCAAAGGCAGGCGCAGTTGCTGGGCAAAAGAACCCATAGAAATGGGCAGGTTATTTCTAAACAGATCCTTAGTATATTTCTCAATATTGCTAAATGATAGAATATCTGCTCCAGTAAATCCATAAATTGATTGACGAGGATCCCCTACTGACAGAATCCTACTTTCTTTTCTAGCGTATTTTAGTGCTATGGCAAGTTGTGATCGAGATAAATCTTGACATTCATCAATAAAGACGAAGTCATATTTTTTTAAAGGATACATCCTCCACTTATAAGGCAAATAGAGCATATCGGCAAAATCAATAATCTTGAGACCTTCAGCCTGTTTATTTCCTGCATCTAGTAATATACGATGCGCCTCTAAATAAGCTTTTACCTCCTTATCAAAATTTTTATTTCCTACCTCATTGTCCTTAAAGATACCATAGTGCATTACCATGCTTTTAAAATCCTCAAAACCATCCTTACATAAAGTTAGACGATATTTATCATTTATCTCTTTGAGCCGATAAGCAAATTTGTATAAAATATTATTTACTTCGAAAGATTGATTGTCGACATTTGAGAAATTATCATATTTGTAACCGTGATACTTTATGATTTTTTTTTCCCATTTAAGAAGTTCTGCAGAAATATCAGTGTTTTTTAATAAGTCTGAATATTTACTATTTTTTAAATTATACTCTTTCCCTGAAATATTATTCGACTTAAGAATTTGAAATCCAAGTGAATGCATTGTTTTAGTTGTAATGGAATTCAGACCTCTCTGAGCAAACTTTTGAGCTATTTCAGATGCAATACTTTTATTAAATGCACAGAACAACACTTTAGAATTATTTGGAACATACTTAGCAGCTTCCATAATTGTTGTTGTTTTTTCTGCCCCAGCCACAGCATCAATAATACCGTGTCCCGAACCATCTTTAACAAAGGAAAATATTTGCTCTTGTTCTTTAGTGAATTCCATTTATAGTTTTAATTATTGTTAACCTCAGTTCTAGCTAAGAAAAACGCGTCAGTTCGAGTGAAATTCTGCAAGAATTTTGTATCGAAAACCGGATTTTTCGATTAAAAATGGTCATTTTCGTTACAATTTTTTACAAAAATCACTCAAATTGACCATTTTTAACATCTGTAAACCTAATATCCAACTCAGGTTTGTACGAAGTTCATTTCCCTGAATTAAATGTTCTGTAGAAAACTCATTTACTCATGTATTTCCCCAAAATCTGTACTCCTATTTACAAAGGTTTAATTTTTTGATAGCGATCGTTTTATTGACTCTAAAACCCGTGCTGCCTGATTCCTAAAATAAAAGGTCCGTTTGATCATTAGAAATGGAACAAGAGAAAATTAATCTTTTAAGTTTTTGCTGAGTTTAATTTGCAGCTCACTTTTCTTCAATTGTGCATTCAATTGTTCAACCTCCACTTCCACAAATTTCTTGAATTTAGCATCCACGTCTTTCAAACGTGTATTGAAAATGGCATATACCTCCCGTTGCTGGTCGGTAGGTTTAAAGTCAGCTCCAAAACCTCCAATATCACTGGCTAAGGCACTTAAACGTCCATAGAGTTTCATAGGAGAGCGAAATGCATCTTCACGTGCTCCCGTTAAATGGATGTCATACAGGGAACCTGAAATGGACGCTGCCAGAACACTTAGTTCTTCTGCCTTTTTAAGATCGCTTTTACTGCTTAATTTTGGGATTATTTCGTTCAGTTCTCCCCGTATGGTTTCGAGATCGTTGATCATGGTAACGGCATGGTTCATAGCATCGCGTAGTTCCAACGAAAGTGCAACCTGTTCTTTAAGGTCTTCTAAAGTGCCTTCTGTGCTCGGGTCCTTTAGAACTTGTAGTTCCCTAACAAACTCTTGTTCGCCTACAATCAATTTCACCTTATAACTCTCTGGCACCACACGTGGACCGAATTGGCCGCGCAATAAATCTAAATCCCAAGTTACTAAAGGACGCCATCCTTCCCCATTGAGTTGTACCCATGGTCTTCCAGGAGGTGCTGTCTGTAATTTTGGTTTATAGGTAGGTTCATATCTTAAATCCCACATCACCCTGTTAATTCCCGCTTCTTTTTTGCCCTCCAAAGTTCTAATAATTTCATCGTTGGCCTTCAAAATCTGGACTTCGACTTTTTGATCCGTACTATCTTTTAAGTAATAGTTGATATCTGCCCCGTACTTTGGATTGGTACCCGAGTTCGGACTTGGTCCATCTGTTTTTATGCTTTGCTGCTCTATAAATCGATATGCCGGTCGCAAACTAAGGATCTGTATAGAAATAACCTGCCCGTTGCTACGTGTTCTTTTGCTTGCCTACTGCGCCTGCCTTTGCCGGTAGGCAGGTTGAAAATACTCGTCATAGCTACGGCTATGCCTGCGTTTTTCGCCTTGTGGTCAAACA
>JBDNGW010000031.1:0-3978 GCA_041689735.1 Leeuwenhoekiella sp.
AAAGCTCCCCTTCGGGAAGTATATGAAACTTTTTTTTTCATTGAAAATTTATATTATATACTTTAACAAAATTCAAACTTTTTCTATGCCACCCTCGATTCATAAGTTAATCCTATCATACTGTCAACGTATTTTAGGATGACAACCTTTAACTTTAATCTTTCTTTTTCAAGGAAGCCAAATATTCTACTAGGTCTACCAATTCCTGTTCTGACATTACCTTGTCCAAATTAGGTGGCATCAGAGAATTCTCCATTTGGGTCCTGGAAACGACTTCCGCCTTGTCATAATTGACTGCTACCCCCCCTGGCATCTTCAGGGAAATTTCATCTTCTGTCTCGCTGGTTATTATACCTACTGCCCTACTGCCATCTTTCATCTCAAGGATGTACCCTTCATACCCAAAACTGATTCCAGCATTAGGGTGAATAATGGCCTCATATATTGCTTCTTTTGGAAGCTTATCCCCGATTTCAGAAAGAGCTGGGCCAAAATCAGTGCCCTCCCCATTTACCACATGACACATTTGGCAAAATTGTGCAGATATCGCCTTTCCACTTTCAGCAACCCCTTTACGCTGAACTAGGTCTTGTACATTTGTCCCCGCCCTTCCTGAGCTGGGATTTGTTACCTTCAGATGGTCGGCTGCTTCCTCACGTATAGAGCTTCTCGAAACCACGGCAAATACCTCTGCAGCAGCTGGTTCAAGTTCTTTAGGCAACCTTCCCTCTTTCACTGCTTGCAGCAGTCTCTCCTCGCCTATCCAACCTGAGCCTAAAGATTCCACTGCTTTTTCTCGTACCTCCATGCTATACTCCTTATCATTAACAACAGTTTCTATCAAGGCCATGGATTTGTCACTTTGCACTTTTGCCAAAGCTGTTAAAACACCTTTAATGGCTTCTTTGTTTTTTTCTTTTAAACTTTCTTCCAGCAAGTCAGTGCCTCCAGAAGTAGTCATCAATCTTGCTGCTTGAACTCCGAGAGTACTATCCTTGTGTTCCAGTACGATTTGTAACAGCTCCTCATTTTGATCCTTTAGCTCGTACCTCTCCACCAAATTAACAAAATGTTGCGTTCCTTTAACAGATTCTGAAGTTAGAGCCTTTTGCAAAGCTGCTTGTGCTTTGGGTGAATTTTGAACGGTTTTAGTTCCTAAATGGCTTAAAGCCAGGCGTGAAACATGGTCTTGGTTGGCGCCCGAATGATCCAGCATAGCCAAGAGGATATCCTCCTTAGCAGGGTTCGAAGCGGCAGGATGAAAATCAAAAGAGCGAAAATATCTTAGACGTTCTTCATTACTTGTTTTCGAACTAGTTATAAGCTCAGAAAGCATAGGAAGTGCTTCTGAAGCTCGGGCCCTCCATACAATATCATTCCCTGCTGGAGAATTTACTTCATTACCGGCTTTAGCTTTCCAGGCACCAAAAAACCTATCCCACTGTCCATCTGCGCCAATACCTAAAGCCTCGAGATACCATCGATCTTCGCCATCGTGCTGCATAGCGAGTTCAGCCCAAAGATCCGCAGCTTCCGGAGATTTATTTAGACGCAAGGCAATAGAGGCTTCCCGCCGAACGTGGGGAGATGGATCTTTTACCACACTTTTTACATAAGGGATGATATCATTTCCAGATTGTCTGGCAACACGAAGACCAGTTATCCTAATATTGGAATTGGGATCCTTTAGTGCTTCCTCAATATATTTTTTACTATTGCCTTCTATCTTGGCTAATAGCCAAAGAGCTCTTGCACGGAAGCGTGGCTTATCCGATTTCCATAATTCTAAAAGTGCGGGTTCTGCTTTTTTCCCCATTTGGTGAAGCGTAGTCCACGCCTGGTAACGCACATCCATATTCGGGCTTTTCAAAGCTTCCGTAGCTTTTTCTGCTGTAGAAAGATCTGGAGCCGTAACATTGTAGGGCGTTCCTTCAGGCGCTATACGATAAACTCGGCCGCGATTCATATCACCCATTTGATGACCTCCCACCCCAGGATCATACCAGTCGGCGACAAACAAGGAACCATCTGGAGCTACTGTTACATCGGAAGGGCGGAACCATTGATCCCTTGCTCCTTCCAAAATATTAGCAATTTGTGCTTTATATCCTGCTCCTTCCTTTGTGACAGGATACGCTCTAATGATGTTGGGACCCGCATCGGCCGCAATAATTTCATTCTGGAATACTTCCGGTAATAAATCACCTTCGTAGACAAGAATTCCTGTTGGAGAGCCTGCCCCTGTTTGTAAAAGGTTGGGTACAACACCAGGATCATTAAGATGCCAATGCCGAAGGGGAATCTCCTCTTCAATATTTGTACGCTGAGCCTGCCAACTGGCTCCGGTCATTTCATCTTTGTATCCATAGTTACCGAACTCCATTACATAATTAATCCGCACTCCTTTGTTTCCGTCATCATCATTATCGGATTGCCAGAGGGTGCCGTAAGAATCAACAGCTACTTCGTAATTATTCCGGAAATTATCGGCAAGAACTTCCACATCCGAGCCATCCAGGTCAGAACGAAAAACCATTCCCTGGTGATATGGTTCTCCATTGGCTATCACAGGTTTGCCTTCCTTATCTATTATAGTTCTACCACTGTTATCCTGCAATTGACCACCTTCGTTTCCGAAGTTAAAATATGATTTCCCATCAGGTCCAAAAACAAAGGCATGCATAGCATGATCATGTTGTTCACCTCCAATACCCGTAAATAGAACCTCCTTTTTTTCTGGTTTATCATCTCCATCACTGTCGGTAAAAACATAGACATTAGGGCTGCAAGAAACGATTACTTTATCCCCCAAAACGGCAATACCTAAAGGCGCATTGATATCGGTCCCCTGATAAAACACTTTTGAAACGTCCGATTTTCCATCGCCATCCGTGTCTTCCAGAATGACTATTCGATCCCCCTGTTCCCGCTGCGGGTTATTAGGATTAAGTCTAGGACGATAGTTATAAGCCTCTGTGATCCAGACCCGCCCCTTAGAATCAATAGCCATGTTTGTTGGGTTCAGCAATTCGGGTTCAGCAGCAAATAAGTTCACTTTCAAACCTTCTGCGACTTCAAGTCCAGCAACGGCATTGGAAGGTAGTCGCTTTTCTTCATCTGTGAATAGGTTATACAAACTGTCTCTTTCTGCCCTTGCTGAAGCTAAACCATTTGAAGGGTCCTTTTTTCTTGGTTCCTCACAGGAAATGGTGAGAATAAGTAAAAGTCCTATAGAGAGACTAAGTTTATAGATCTTAGTAAATCGATTTAAGATATCGAATAAAAGGTAATAATCGGCTTTTTTTTTCAAAATGTTTTTTTTTTGGCAACAAAATTATTCATTATCACCATATATTAATTTTTATATTAAATATATTCTAAATAAATCATACGAGGTTATCAAACCCTGAAATTATCTACTTCAGCATAGGCTTCCAAAAGTGCCTCTTCCCCTTTCTTGCCAGGCAGGGAATTCCCGTGCTCCATCCCTAGTATACCATTATATCCCTTGTTATAAAGATGTTTAAAAATATTTTTATAATTGATTTCACCCGTTGTAGGTTCATTTCTTCCAGGGTTATCACCAATCTGGATATAGGCAATCTCGTCCCAAGTAAGATCTATATTACGTATAATATTTCCCTCATTTTTTTGCATATGGTATATATCGTGCAATATTTTACAGGACGGACTGTTAACTCCTTTACAAATCATATACGCTTGATTCGAAGTACGTAAGTAGAGATCGGGCGAATCCGATAGCGCTTCAAGTACCATTATCAAACCATGGGGTTCTAAAATTTCGGCCCCACGACGAAGGGCTTCAATCACATTGGCATTTTGGACACCTATAGGAAGGTTTCTGTCGAAAGCTCCAGGGACGACCGTCATCCATTTGGCATTTACCCGTTTAGCCACATCAACGGCCCTTCTGCATCCTTCCAAAAAGATATCTACATTTTCGGATTTTCCAGCAGC
>JBDNGW010000032.1:0-5101 GCA_041689735.1 Leeuwenhoekiella sp.
AAGAACAAAATGCCGAAAATCAGATCATTTTTTCCCCGGCCCTAAAGGGAATAATCGGATTTTCTACGTTTGAACCAACTTGAAACATTCATGATTTCAATTTTAACAATAATAGCAACGCTACATTAAACTAGAGCCATCTTTTATTAAAATAAGGAATCAACTATCTGTGAACAATCCTGTCTTTTGCGGTAAGGCAAGTCCGCGAGTTATGATTCGGAAATAATTTTACAGTTCAACCCAAAAGATCGGAAAACCTACCTGTCGAAAGGTAATAAAATCAAATGGTGGGTTTAAAATAGTAAAAAAGCTATAATAAATACTAATAATTTTAAATTATCTTGTTTTCTGTTCACAGTATGGCGATAAATACGACATTTTTGTTAATTTCATAGAATATTCCTCAACCTATCAAAATCCGAATATTTGACTATCTTTAAATATTTATTAACACCAACTTCTATGACATTAAGAGTACTCTTGGCCACATTATTCCTTTTTCAAGGGCTAAACGCCCAATTTTTAAGCAAAAAGGACAGTTTACAGACCCAAAACGGTTTTTTTACCTTTCATTATGATGACACCTCTGGTGAAATCTATCTGGAAGTAGATAATCTAAATGTAGAATTTTTATATGTGCATTCCCTAAAGAGTGGGATAGGCTCCAATGATCTGGGACTGGATCGCGGACAATTAGGCGGTACTTCCATTGTTAAATTCATTAAGGCCGGCAACAAGCTCTTGCTTATGGAGCCCAATCAGGATTACCGTGCGGTGACCGATAATGAAGCTGAAAAAAAGTCCATTGCTGAAGCATTTGGAAAATCGGTGCTTTACGGTTTTGAGATCAAGGAAACCAAGGGTAAAACGTACGTGATTGATCTAACTCCATTTTTAATGGAAGATGCGCATAACATCACCGATAAATTGAAAAAAACAAAAGAAGGTACCTATAAAGTTGACGCCAGCAAGAGCGCAATAATGATGGAAAACACCAAATCCTTCCCAAAAAACACCGAATTCGAAGCTTTATTGACCCTCAAAGGCGATCCCGAAGGAAGCAAATTGCGTACCGTTGTGCCTAATCCTTCGCTCGTTTCCGTAGTGCAGCATCATTCTTTCGTAGAGCTTCCCGATGATGGTTACACTCAACGGGAATTTGATCCTCGCGCGGGTACAAATGCCATTAGCTTTATGGATTTTGCCACTCCCATTCAGGAATCCATTACTAAGCGTTATATAACACGTCACCGCCTAGAAAAGAAAAATCCAGAAGCAGAAATCAGTGATCCTATAGAACCCATAATCTATTATCTCGACCCCGGAACTCCAGAACCGGTTCGAGCTGCCCTGCTGGAAGGTGTTAGTTGGTGGGATCAGGCATTTACGGCCATCGGTTTTAAAAACGCGTTTCAGGTAAAAATGCTTCCGGAAGGGGCAGATCCCATGGATTTGCGTTACAATGTCATACAATGGGTACATCGCAGCACCCGCGGCTGGAGTTATGGCGCCAGCGTAACCGATCCCCGTACCGGCAGATCTTAAAGGGGCACGTGAGTCTGGGCAGCCTGCGCATACGACAGGATTTCTTGATCGCCCAGGCGTTAATGAACAAACCCTTTGGAAAATCTGATGACAACTACGAACCGATGCTAGAAATGGCGCTCGCCCGAATCCGACAATTGGGAGCGCATGAAGTTGGTCACACGCTTGGTTTTTCTCACAATTTCGCTGCAAGCGCAATTGACAACGCCTCTGTAATGGATTATCCACATCCTATGCTCACTTTAAAGGGAGACGAGGTTGATTTCAGCAACGCCTATACTACGGGAATTGGTGTCTGGGACAAGGTGACGGTCGCTTATGCCTACGGAAATCCTACGGAAGGAACTTCAGAAAAAGTTTACCTTAACAAACTGCTCACCGATGCAGAAGCGCAAGGGTTACGTTTTATAACCGACAGCGATGCACGCGCTGCCGACGGTGCACATCCCACCGCGCATCTTTGGGACAATGGGAAAAGCGCCAGCGACGAACTTAAAAACGTATTGAAATTACGCAAACAAGCGATACAGAATTTTTCTGTGGATAATATTAAGAACGGCGAACCGTACAGTGTTCTGGAAGATGTTTTTGTTCCGCTTTATTTTTATCACCGCTATCAGACCGAAGCGGCCATTAAGGTCATAGGCGGGCTGCAGTACAATTACGCGGTAAAAGGCGATCCCAATCTGATTCCTGTGGAATTTATTCCGCCAGATGTTCAGGAAGATGCGCTAAAAACCGTCCTAATGACGCTGAGTGCCGAATGGATCGCGATCCCAAAAGAGAAGTTACCTTTATTTCCACCACGTGCTTTTGGTTATGACCGCACCCGCGAAAGTTTTAATGGGGAAACCGGGCCCACATTTGATCCCTTGGGCGCTGCGGGCACTGCAAGCGATATGACCTTAAGCTTGCTGCTTAATCCTGAACGTGCCAACCGTCTTGTGGGAAACCATGCCCTGGACAATGATCAGCCCGGTTTTAACGATGTGTTGAAACAACTGGAAAAAGCGACCTTAAAAAATCGGTTCAACGACGACTATAAAAAGGAAATACAAAAAACGATTAATTATAACGTCATTAAACACCTCAAAAACCTTTATGCAAGTAAAAAGGCCACGCAACAGGTCAAAGCTAAAGTATATGTGGAGTTGATGGATATTGCTGAGGATGCAGATACCGCATGGGCTGATGAAAAAATGTACCTTGCAGCAGACATTAAACAATTTTTGAAGGAACCGGAAAAGTTTGAGCCGCTGCCTTCCCCAAAAATTCCCGATGGTTCTCCCATAGGAAGCTATCAATGTATAATGGATTAACACATGAACAAAGAAGAACTCATTGAAAAACTGCCCTACGGAAAGCCATTTCTATTTGTGGACAGTATCGATGAAATCTCAGATGCACATAGTATAGGTTCGTATAGATTTCCCGAAGATTCGTACTTCTATAAAGGCCATTTTATAAATCATCCCGTTACTCCGGGGGTTATCCTTACCGAATGTATGGCGCAGATCGGCCTGGTATGTATGGGTATTTATTTATTGGCTGAACAAGGTTATAACCTGCAACGCAATGCAAAAGTGGCCATGACCGAAAACCAGATACTCTTTAAAAAACCGATCTACCCAGGTGAAAAAGTGGTCGTAAAGTCCCAAAAACAGTATTTTAGGATGAACAAATTGAAATGTAAGGTAATAATGCTCAACAGTGCCGGTGAAGAGGTTTGCAGTGGTGTACTTTCTGGTATTTTAATCCCCGATGATGACAACTAATCGCGTTGTGGTCACCGGTCTTGGCGTTTGTGCGCCAAATGCGGTAAGTGTTCCAGACTTTCTGGAAGCCATTTCCGTAGGGAAAAGTGGGATACGTTTTTTCAGTGATCTGCGCGATTTTAAATTTTCCTGTCAGATAGGTGCGATGCCACTTATTCCGCAGGTAAAAATCAATGATTATTTTACGCCCCTGCAACTGCGCAACTTCAATAGCGCAGGCATCTTATATGGCGTTATCGCAGGTATGGATGCATGGAAAGATGCTGATCTGAAAATGGATGATGAAGCGCCGGATTTTGACAGCGGGACGGTTTTTGGCATGGGAACGCTGGGTGTGGATAAATACCGCGAGAGTATTTATCAGGTTGACGCTGGCAATGTGCGCCGGTTGGGAAGTACAAGCGTACAACAAACGATGAGCAGCGGCGTGAGCGCTTATCTGGGCGGAATGCTTGGACTGGGCAATCTGGTAACCTCAAATTCGTCTGCTTGTGCGACCGGTACCGAAGCGATTTTAACCGCCTACGAGCGAATAAAATCGGGAAAAGCCAAAAGAATGCTCGCCGGAAGTACCAGCGATGGCGGCCCGTACGTATGGTGTGGTTTTGATGCGCTGCGTATTTTACCCTCTAAATATAATGACGATCCGCATGCTGCCTCGCGCCCCATGGATGCCAATGCCAGCGGTTTTGTCCCCGGTTGCGGTGCGGGGGCGATGGTTTTGGAAAGTCTGGATTCCGCCAATGCGCGCGGTGCAACCATTTATGCTGAAATACTTGGCGGGCACAGTAACAGTGGAGGTCAGCGCGAGGGCGGGAGCATGACCGCGCCCAATTCTAAAGCAGTAATCAATTGCATAAAAGGAGCGCTTGCCGACGCCGAAATCCTTCCGGAAGAAATAGATGCCATAAATGGTCATCTTACCGCCACCGCGATGGATGGGCAGGAGATCAAAAACTGGTCTGTAGCGCTGGGTTTGCAAGGAATGGATTTTCCGTATATTAATTCGCTAAAAGGGATGGTCGGTCACTGTCTGGCAGCTTCCGGAAGTATAGAAAGTGTAGCCTCAGTGCTTCAGCTTAAGCATGATTTTCTGTTTCCCAATGTCAATCTTGATACTATTCATCCTGAAATTCTTTCCGTCGTGGACGCTTCCAAAATACCTGTTGAAAAAACGAATATCCAACTACAAACGATCATTAAAGCAAGTTTTGGCTTTGGCGATGTGAACTGTTGCCTTATTTTTGGTAAATACTAATAAAAAACCGACTATGACCGAAGATTCTTACGATCGCCTTAAGAAAATTATAATGCCTTACCTGCCCGATGATGTTTCTGTGAAAGATATTGACCAGCAAAGCCACTTGATAAATGACTTAAATATTAATTCTACCCACCTAGTGGATATTGTGCTGGATGTGGAGGATGCTTTTGACATTACCATTGAAGACGACGAACTGGAAAAAATGGACACCGTTGCGGGTTCGTTGGCGCTGATTTCAGAAAAAAGGGGGGGGAATTAATGATAATCCTGTACACGAAAGGCTGGCGGAAATGTTTGATTAGTTTTTTCGTTAAAGAATATTTGGGCTTTTTTATTCCGATTATTCTAGTTTTAAGTTAAATGTACTGTGGCATATCAAGCAATCAATAATTTTAAGGCAGTTAAAGGCAAAAAATTATTTCATAGCCATAGAGCTACCGAATTATTTTTTAAGGTAGAGATGGCTCAAAAGGCACCTTACATTATACGACGGCTTATTCTTAACTTAACTAGTTAT
>JBDNGW010000033.1:0-5233 GCA_041689735.1 Leeuwenhoekiella sp.
CAAATTCCTTGACCATTTAACCCATTAAAAATAAGCATATTATATGAAAGAGCACGCATTTTATCCCAAAGATTCGAGCAAAGATTTTAACATTATACTGTTGATAAACAGGATGTTGCATGGTTTTCTTGCAAGCACTACATAAAATAGGGCATCGCTGGATAATAAGGGATTGATTTTGATCAATAACAGCACCCCTGCACCTACCATTGTTGCCGAGTGCAAGAGAGCCGAAACCGGGGTTGGACCGGCCATCGCCCCGCTCAACCAGCTCTGAAAGGGTACCTGGGCCGATTTTCCCATAACTGCGAACAAAATCCAAAGTGATGCTGTCAATGTTATTTTTTCGCTCCCGGCGAAAGGGATCACCAAACTCCCATAATTGATTACTATGAGAAAAATACCTATATACAGCCCAATATCGGTAAAGCGTGTGATCATAAATGCTTTAACGCTCCCAGACCTCGCCCGCTCCCGTTCATGCCAGGTACCGATCAAAAGAAAAGAGGCGAGACCCATAACCTCCCAACCGGTGATAAACAGGAACCAATCACCGGCAAGTACCAGCAATTGCATCGCCCCGAGAAAAAGGGACATGGCGGGCCAGAACCATTGTTTTCCCTTTTGCTCCCGCATATAATCCTTTGCATAGATAAATATGGCCAAGGCCACAAGGGAAACCACAAGTGCAAATAGCCCGGTACCGTAATCGGAGCGCAAGACAAAAGGTTGATCTGCCAGACCGCCAAATTTTACCGTGACCGTTTCCACTTTTGAGAGACCAAAAAAGAGGAAAACGGAAGCGGTACAGGACAGTGCGGCGCCAAAAATATGCGGCCAAGAATCCCCTGTTCGGAAAATATATCCGAAAAGAGCCGCTACGAGCGGTGCGCTAAGGATCTGTTCATAAATAAAGTGACCGAATTGTAGGAGGTTATTTTGTTTATCAACAAGGCGAAAAACGCAGACATAGCCGTAGCTATGGCGAGTATTTTCAACCTGCCTACCGGCAAAGGCAGGCGCAGTTGGTGGGCAAAAGAATCCATAGAAACGGACAGGTTATTTCTTAACAGATCCTAAGAACAAGTATCAAGACTACGTCCATTATCATTTATCCTTTCTTTATTCCTTAAGGTCACTTGCCTCTTCCATTTCCACAGACCCCTTGCTCCGGAAGCGCTGCGTACCCACGGCAAACCCTACCGCAGCCTCCAGTGCCATCACGGTCATCCCCACCAGTACAAACATCTGCAGCGAGTACGTATCCGGGTGCAGGTACCGCCAAAAAGCCACCAGGTTCAACATGGCCGCGCCCAGCATAAGCTCAATGCCCATCATGATCATCACCAGGTTGGTCTGGCTCAGCGCGCCATAGAGGCCGATGGCAAATAAAATGGCTCCAATTGCCAATACAAGTATCAATTCAGCCATTATCTGTGCTTTTTTGATTGTTTTTCTTTCTGTTCTTAAATGGTAAAACGGTCGCGATCATGGCCACCAATATTGAAGTGCCCGCGGTCTCAAAGATCATCATCGAGCGTTTCATGAGCTCCATGCCCAGGTCATAGTTCTGTTTTGATGCTTCCGGGATTTGTATGGCGATCCTTCCCCAATCTGAAAAAGCAACCAAAAGAATAACCGTAGCTCCCGAAAAAATCCCTACACCTATCGATAGTTTTTTCTGGTGGCTCATGTCCATATTGCCCATCCCGCCGGGATCCATCATGTACATCATCATAAAAATGGCCATGATACTCATTTCGGTCGCCATCATCATGATCTGTAATATGCCCAGGAATTCAGCTTCCAAAACCAAAAAAATAATGCCCAAAATTGCCATTGAAGCCAGTAGTGATAATGCCGACCTTACCATACTACTGGTCATAAAGACCCTCCAGGCAAACCAGATGGCCCCCAGGCCCAAAACCGCTAAGATGATCAAACGTACCATATTCATAACAATAGTAATATACCTACCCACAGGATGTTGAACAAAGCGGCCGGCGTGCCATACTTCCAGCTCCACTCCAGTATATGGTCGTGCCTTAAGCGTGGCATCAGCCTTCCGGCGAAAAAGAACGAAGTCACCACCATCATGGTCTTTAAAAAAACCCATACGAAACCGGGCAGCCAAGGTCCCAACGGCCCGCCCAAGAAAAAATTTGTGATCGCCAGGGACAGTGTGAAGATCAGGATCAGGCGTCCGATCCGAAATACAAGCAAGCGCATCCCCGTAAATTCCGCAAAAACACCACCTGTTAGTTCACCGGGCGCATCCGGTAGGTCGAAGGGTGGCAAAAACGCCAGCGCAAGAGATGCAACATAAAAAAGCACAAAGCCCACCGGTTGATAGATAATGTTCCAGAGATCGGCCTGAGATCGTACCACTTCGAGCATGTTCATAGATTCGGCACGCATCACCGTGGCCGTGATCGCCATGACGATGGGCATGGAATACGCAATAAGCTGCCCTAAAAACCGCCACCCGCCCACCATGGCGTAAAATCCGTTGGGCGCCCAGCCCGCCATTAATAGTGCGACCATAATGTAGGCCAGCGCAGCATTAAAGAACAGCGCGCCCGTTGCGATATTTACGATCACTAACGAGTCTGCCAGCGGGAGGATACCGATGGTTAAGACGGCCACGGTGATAAACAGAATGGGCGCGGTCTCATAGAAGGTTTTATCGTGCTTTCTCGGTTTTACATTTTCCTGTACGAAATGTGACATAAACACCGAAAACGGATGACCGAACTCCCAGTTTTTATAAATAGACCACCGCTCAACCACCGCTATGAGGTGGAGGCTCACAAGAAACAGCAACAGTATAATTATCCACATCATGATAGGTCGGGATTAATTTCATAAGGCGCGATCTGTAGCGATGCAATGCTTACCAGCGCATCACCAAGTTCAAGTCCTTTGGTAAGGGTAGGTACCAATGCAGCCAGTGGTATTGAAGGGGTCTTTAATTTGACCTTTTTTAATTTTCCCTGATCTAGCACGATATTCATACGGGCGGCCCCGTTAGCGGTCTCGATTGCTGCTGAACCCGTTTGCTCTCCTTTGAAGACCAAAGATTGCAAGTCTAGTTCGTTATTAAATTTCTGATCTTTAAAACCTTCCATAAGATTAAAGCTCTGTTCTATTTCATCGAGCATGACCAACAGATGTCCCCATGCATTGTTTTCCAAGAGGGAAATGGGTTCAAAATGGTCATAAACCGGATTTTTCAACCTCAAATCGCCACTCTTGCCGACCGCTTTTGCTAATGGGCCGCTCAAATGATGAAGGAGATTTTCGGGGATTTCGGCCAACGGTTTCAATCTGCTTTTTAAGTACCATCTGTTCTTTATCCCTTTGACAAACTTTCTTAATATTTCTTTAGAAAGCTTATCCTGCCGGGTATCCAAAATGAGCCGTGAAACCTTAAAGTGGATTTCCCTGTCGCCCAAGGTTTTTTGAAGTGTGGCGATGCCCAACAAATGGTTGAGGATGCGTTCCCTTTCCAGCAACGACGGATCCATCTTCCCTATTTCTACTCCGGACGCCTTATAGAGTGCCTGAGTTGCCAGCATTTTATAGGTTTCTGGCTGCAAAAGGGACATTTTTTTAAAAAAATCTGGAAATTTCAAAGAATCTTCCAGAATATCTTGAACTTGTGCATGACCGGTAAGCGCTGTGTCAACTTCCGCATGGACCACTGTATCGCCATCCAATGTCATTTTTATGGCAAGGCCGTCCGGCAGACCGGGATGAAAAGGACAAAAATGAACCTCGTTGCGGTCCATGACCAGGCCATACTTGCCGGTGGGCTTCCCCTTGGTCATCATGACCATGGACATAAAATCCATCCCGCCGTCACCGTTGTCGTCCTGGTCCATATTCATATCCATTTTATCACTCATCCCATCATTTTCCCCGGAACCATTTTCGTTTTCTTTCTTATTTTCATCTTGATCTTGATGATTCATATGGGCATGATCGTGCGCGCTATGATCCATCTTTTTGTGATCTTTTTCTTCGTATTGATCTTCCCCGTTTTGCATTTTCCCTCTTTCGCTTTCATCACCGTCCCCCATATTCATGTGATCATGGTCATGGCCCTTCCCATCTTCGGATTTCTTATCCAAAGCTTTAGTCAGAAAAGAAGGTGCAAATGCTTCAACCTTGCCGGTATGTTGGTTTATCCGGTTCAAAAGGGACGGAAGGGAATTAATTTCGCCCCAGCGTAAAACCAGATCAGGTTCTGGCAAAGGGCCGGCTTCTTCCATTTCGATAAAAACCAGCACCCGCGGCCTCGGCATCTGTGCATAAGCTGTGGCAGCCGCCTTTTTTAATGCTTCAGGCAAGGGGGCAGCGACCAAAAGTATATTGGCATGACGTGGCGTAGGTACAATTTTCAGGCCTTTGGCATAAGGATCAAAACCATTTGCCAGCAGTATATTGAGCCCGGGCACGGGAAAAACCCTTAGGTCGCGTGTACCAAGCCCAGCGAGAAAGGCCGGGATCTTAATCCCGCCCGGTAAAGCGCCATATTTTGATATCGAAACGCTCATTGCCTCCGAAGCCCCCCCTGGCTCCAAGTATATAGCAGACCCAAAAACAGGATCATCAAAAACACGCCCATATCCAGCAGTGCGGTCACCCCAAGCTTTTTGTACACGACGGCCCAAGGGTACATATAGGCCATCTCCATATCAAAGGCCAAAAACAGCAGGGCGTAACCATAATAGTGCACGTGGTAACGCCCCCAAGCGGGTTTTGGTGCTAGGTGGCCGCTTTCGGCCGGGATGTCCTTGGCCGGTTCTTTCATTTTCTTTACCATTTTCTGGTGAAGAAAGTAAATGACCAGCACAAAACCCAGCGTTGTTACGATCATGGCAAAAAGGATTCCGTACAGTTCAAAATTGGTCATTAGGTTGAATTTTTAGGTTTTGGGTTTCACTAAAATTACTTTTCCAAAAAAAATCGTTTGAGCGCTTTCTTATCGCGGACTTCTGCTGGCTGCTACTGATTTTGGCCCCCGATGTTATATTGATATTTTGCGAAGATCTTTGACACCGCTTCCTTTAGTTCCTTTTGCTTATCTTCAGTATTGGCGTGAAGCACGTCTGGGGCAAACCCCTGCCACACCAATTGTCGCTTCTCTCTATCTATGAATTCAATAACCACACCGCCCTCTTTATGTTCCTCCGACGATTGATAGCCACCATAGTAGCCATAGCCATAA
>JBDNGW010000034.1:0-8873 GCA_041689735.1 Leeuwenhoekiella sp.
AGTTGCAAGGCTGCCACAGCTGCAAAAAGTTTGGTAATTGAAGCAATATTGAATTTAGTATCTATATCGTTCTTTACGTTGAATTCAATACTTGCTAGTCCATAAGCTCTTTTTTCTATTATTTTGTCATTATGGGCAACCAGGATTGTTCCCAAAAATCATCTTGGTCTAAATTATCCAGATAGAAAGCAATTTCAGAATCTTTTTTGCTGTGAGATTGTCCGAAAGCAAAAATTCCGATGAATAAAGTAATGGTGGTTACATAAATCTTTAAGTTGATTGTCATATTTTTTTAATGTGGGGTAAATCGTTTTTTGTGGCTTTCTGCTTTTTGATGTTCAGATTTTTTTTAGTCGTCTCGCGTTCGACTTGGGAACGTCCTTGTCCGTACTTTGTATTATAAATCCATTTTTTACATTTTCAAATCCGATTTTTGGATAATATTCCATAGCTAATGGAGCCGATAGTAAAATCATTGAAGTTTGTTTGCCAATTTCTTTTTTCGTCAATTCTATTAATTTTTTTCCTATTCCCACCTTCTGAAATTCTTTTCTAACGGCCAAATCAGATAAATGACAAGCAAAACAGAAATCAGTTATAGCACGTGATATTCCAATCAACGTATCATCTAACCACGCACTAATAATTAAATTAGAATTTGCATACATCTTTGCAATCCGCTCGCTGTCGGTTATTGGGCGTTTTATTCCTGAACTATCATAAACTTCAACGATCGCTGATGTTTCTGGGATTATTCCGATTTTATATGTGATGTATTTCATAGTATTTGGTTTAATTTTTCTTTATTTTACAGCCCTTTAAACCTGCCACATGCCTCCGACAGGCAGGCTGACCCCTAGCTGATTTCCCATGTTTTGTGAACCATAGTCCTGTCTAAAATTATTAGTATATTCTGATATTGAACTAGATTTAGATTAGCCAAAACTTCAAAATCTTAAAAATCAGTTTGAATTGATCCTACATGCAGCTTTAAACAAGCTCTAATCAAGGCTTTAATTTATTGTTAATCTCTATCCAATTGTCCATTTGATAAAGTTACAATTTTTGACCTTGTTTTTTTGTTTTGTAAAACTGCTTACCTTATTCAATTATTCGAAGATTGACGAGTTTTACAGATTCAGAAAAAATCAGAAACCACTATTTATAATTTTGCTACTTTTGAACCACACCAAAACGGTACTCCCACAAACTGATGAACGTAAACTAAACACATGAAACGATTACGGAAACATGCCATTTTTCTCCATCGTATGTGGTTTTATTTACTGGTGGTAATCCCCATTTTTGCAATGCTGCCGCTGCTCCTGATTTCGGTGATGCGTAAAAGTTGGTATCCTATGTACTACCGTTTGGCACAGTTCTGGGCACGTTTTATTCTGTATGGTTCGGGATTTTGGCCACAGGTAAAACGCATGCAGAACACGGTGAACGGCAACAGCTATATGTACATCGCAAACCATACATCTATTGCGGATATTATGCTCATGTTGCATTGTGTGCGCCAGCCTTTTGTGTTTGTGGGCAAGCAGGAACTTGCACGTTTTCCTCTTTTCGGGTTTCTTTATAAACGCACTTGTATTCTGGTGGACCGCAACGATGTCAAAAGCCGAATGGCCGTTTTTGAGAATGCCCAGAAAAAGCTGAACAGAGGTTATGGCATCTGTATTTTTCCAGAAGGCAGGGTGCCCGATGATTATAATCTGCTTCTTGATACCTTTAAAGACGGTGCCTTTAGACTAGCCATAGAACATCAAATACCCATTGTTCCCATGGTCTTTTATGACAACAAAAAGCGCTTTTCTTATAAAACGGAACTTACCTCGCCGGGCAGAATGCGAGTTAAAGTATTGCCATTTGTAGAAACCCAGAGTATGGAACCCACCGACCGTCGAAATCTACGCGACTATTGTCATCAGCTCATTGAGACAGAACTAAAAAAAGGGGCGCAGTTCTAGTGCCGTGTCAAATGCATTTAAGCCGGCCCAAGCCTTGTTCTTTTGTACCTGTCCGGCTTTAAAAAATAGTTCTATAGCTAATGCTATGCAACGATTTTTTGCCTTGGTCAGATAAACAATAACTGCAGCTTAACCGACACAATGAACTTGACACAACACTAACCTTTTTGTTTTCTAATATGAACTTTGACATATAATACTTGAGATCCCGATAGTTATCGGGATTAGTTCAACTAACCAACTAAAACCTAAACGTTATTATTAAAATTAGGTGTTTAGAGCTTGTTTAAACTGACTACTTGCTGATTTACAATATTTTGTGAACCATGGCGTCATATAAAAATCGTTGAATATCTCGATATTCAAAGGTTTTTATATTTAGCCAGAACCTCAAACTTTTGAAAATCAGTTTGAATTGACCCTGCCTGCCAAGGCACGACAGGCAGGTTTAAACAAGCTCTTAAAATTTTATACTAAATCCCGTGTATAGACCCAAATAATAGGGTTTAAAGGCGCTCACGTTGTTTTTATAGGCATTGAGCTGATATTTAAACATAGGCTGCAAGTTGAATTTGATATCGTCTGTAAATTTATAATCCAAACCCAGGCCAACATTGGTCGAGAAGCTCACGTCGTTCAGATTTGTTGATTCTGGCAAGGATGTTTTAAAATCATTATCGCTAAAGGTCAAGGCGTTATTATTTAATAAAAGCGTACTAAAGCCGCCTATTAACTGCACCCCAACTCTATTTTCAACCAAGGCGTACTCTACTTCCATGGGAACTTCAAAATAAGCAAGACTCTGATTTACATATCCTTCAGAAGATTTAATATTGGATATTTCACCCGAATTGGTAAGCGGAGAATTGCTGTACGCCCTTACCGCGCTTTCCACTTGCAGCACATCTGCCTGTCTATCAAAATTGAGACTTTGCAAAGTGCCGGCCTGCGCACCGGTATTAAGAATGGCATCGTTCGTATTATAGCTCAGATCAATTTTGCTAAGGCCGGAGCGCACGGTCAATTTATCGTTTATCGCATAACTTACCAGTAAACCATAGCTCAAGTTTACGCGGCCTTCTTTTGAATTACCGTCAAACTGCGGGGCAATACCAGAACCTCCAAAGCTGTCATAATATACCGGGGCAATATTGGGTGTGAGGGCCCAGCGTCTGTTTGCGGTTTTTTCATTTTCAGTTGCTTCATCAGCAATATTTGCTGCTTGCTCTTCTTGTACGATCTGTGCCAGTGATTTTTCTTCTGAAAGTTTCTTCTCTTCTCCACTTTCAACATCATTTGTGGCCACCGTTTTTTCGCTATTTTGTGAAACTAAAAGCTGTTCGGCATTTCTATTTTCGGCATTATTTGTCGTTTTTTGAGTGTTTTCACTAGTGTCTTCACTTGATTTTTCAGTTGAATTTACTGCTACTGCTTCCAAAGGAGATTTATGTTGCACCTTATTTTCTGCGGAATTGTTTTTGTCCTTGACGGAATTTGAATCCGTAGTTGAAACAATTTCAGAAGAAGAAACATTTAATTTATTGGTCTTTTCGCCTGATTTTGGACTGGTTTTCCCACTTTTATCGGTTTCGTGATCCCTATTGGAAACTACTGCATCATTTACAGAATCTCTATAAGAATTAGGTTGCATCTGATTACTCGCGGATTTATTTTCGCCCTTTACGGAATTTGAATTAGTAGTTGAAACAATTGCAGAAGAAGATATGGTGGGTTTATTGGTCTTTTTGCTTGATTTTGAACTGTTTTTACTGGTTTTACTGTTTTCTTGATCTGGATTGAAAACCACTGCATTACTTACAGAATCCTTATTATTACTTGGTTGGGCAATACGTTCTTTCTGTTGTGCTTTAGTACTGTCCATCGTTACAAATTGAGGATCGTTTTTCTGCGGAAAATTACTTAAAGGTGCAAAATAGAGGTTCCCCGTAACAAACAGGATTGCAAGCAATGCAGCAATACCTCCCAGTTTCCACCAAAGCGGGAATACCCTTCTCTTCTTTTTCTGATCCAAACGATCTTCAATTTTGGCCCATACCTCAGGTGAAGGATGTGCTTCGAAATCCTTAAATCGCTCTTGGAAGAGCCTGTCTATGTTTTTCCGTTCTTTCAAGGCGTCGACGATTGTATATCGTTTTGCGCGTAATACGCTTCTATTTTTTCTTTTAAAATGAACCTGGCCCGAGCCAAATTCGATTTTGAGGTATTGTCTGAAATTCGCAGCATTTCCCCAACTTCTTTATGCGAGAACCCATCTAGCGCATACAGGTTAAAAACCAGCCGGTACCGGTCTGGCAACTGCTGAATAATCAATAATAAAAACTTTAGGGGCACTTGATCCTCCTCTATTTCCACCTCAACATCTGCAACCTGATCTTCATTTATGATATCAAATACGGGCTGTTTACGGTAGCACTGGAGAGCGGTGTTTATGACAATGCGTTTTAACCAGCCATCAAAAGAACCTTTGAACGTATACTGCCCTATTTTGGCAAAGATCGTTATAAAAGCATCCTGCAAATTATCTTCGGCTTCCTCACGGTTACGCGAATATTTTAGCGCCACCGAATAAAGCATACTGGCATAACGCCTGTAGAGCTCTTCTCGAGCACTGGCCTTCTCCTTTTTGCAGTCTCTGATGAGCTGGTCTAAACTCACATTTTTTTGTTTATTGGCGCGCTTTTACCGGTACGATTTTAGTCAAATAAATAGGTTTATCACTAGCATCAAATCCCGTTAAAAAATTAAAGGTGTAGCTATAATCATACAGCACCTCAAAATTCAGATTGTTAGAAACGGTGTCTGTTGCCGTACCACAATTTGCAGCCTCCTGTACCGTATTGAGCGCACCCACATATCGTATGCTATCCTGCGAGCTTGGGTTAGAAGGATTAACCTGAAAACCATAAAAGGTGGAACAGTCACTTACTTCCGAAGTTATGGGAAAAGAATATCTATTCCCAATGATCAGAGTGTCTGGCAGTTCTACATTTGTGATGTTAGCAAACTTAATGTCCACTTTTTGCCCGTCATCATCGTTAAGGGAGCAACTTGTAACCAAAGCCGCAAGTCCTAAAATTAAAAAAACCTTTTTCATAATTGTGTTCTATTTCTTAGTAGATGCACAATTGTGAAAAAGGTTGCGTCAAAAAATAAAAATATTTTTCTAGCCGTTTGCGACCTTTATGGCCGCTTTTATTTTTGTCTCCAATTCTTCCATGAGATCGGGGTTGTCTTTTAGCAATGCTTTTACTGCATCGCGCCCCTGACCCAACTTGGTATCTTCATAACTGAACCACGATCCGCTCTTTTTTATGATTTCATAATCAACGCCCACATCAACGATCTCCCCTACTTTAGAGATCCCCTCACCGTACATAATATCAAATTCCGCTTGGCGGAAAGGTGGGGCAACCTTGTTTTTAACCACTTTTACCCGGGTCTTGTTCCCCATCACATTGCCGTTGCTGTCCTTGATCTGCGTAGAACGGCGTATATCGAGCCGTACCGAGCAATAAAATTTCAACGCATTACCACCTGTAGTGGTCTCGGGATTACCGAACATGACCCCAATCTTCTCACGCAACTGGTTGATAAATATTACCGTACACTTTGTTTTGCTAATAGAACTGGTAAGCTTACGCAGGGCCTGAGACATCAAACGGGCGTGAAGTCCCATTTTAGAATCACCCATCTCCCCCTCAATCTCACTTTTTGGTGTCAATGCGGCAACAGAGTCAATCACGATAATATCAATGGCGCCAGAACGTATCAGGTTATCGGTAATTTCCAGGGCCTGCTCCCCGTTATCTGGCTGGGAAATGATCAGGTTTTCTATATCGACATTCAAATTTTTGGCATACAGCCGGTCAAAAGCGTGCTCTGCATCTATAAATGCAGCGATTCCACCTGCCTTTTGCGCCTCTGCGATAGCGTGCAGGGTAAGCGTGGTTTTACCGGAAGATTCCGGGCCGTAGATCTCGATTACCCTGCCACGTGGCAATCCTCCCACGCCCAGTGCAAGGTCAAGTCCCAAGGAACCGGTGGAGATCACTTCAACATCCTGAACGGCAGTGTCGCCCATTTTCATCACCGTACCCTTGCCGTAGGTTTTATCCATTTTATCCAGCGTAAGCTGTAATGCCTTTAGTTTGGCCTCTTTTTCCTTGCTTATCGTTTCTGTGTTCTTGGTTTCTTTACTTGTGGTTTCTTTGCTCATAGTTGCGTTTTCTCTTTATCCAATAAGAACGCTAAATTACCACTTCTTTTTTAGTGCAGCAAAGGAAATATATCCAAAAATTAGGAATTTTTCCAAGAATATTTCTGAAATTACCTCCTAAATAGATAATCAAATTGTCCTTTATGGTTATAAATAATCCAAAAATCACATTGATTCGTAAAAAATAAACTATATTTATCAGATAACGAACTCTCAACTATCGTGATTTATTCAGACAACAAATATAAGTCCAAAAGTAATTTTTCAAGTATTACTTCTCTCCTAATTTTGCTTTCACTTATTTCCTTTTTTTTATTCTCAGGAAATAGAGTTTCCGCTTTTTTTATCACGTTTTGCATAAGTCTACTTCTTATTTGTCTGGCCTTATTATTTAAAAAAAACGATCTCACAATTCAAAAATCAGAGCCAATATCTTGGCAAAAAACTTTAGAAAAGAAGCAACAAAGAAGAAAAATCTTGAAGGATTATAATTTTACAATTAGACAACAAAAAAAACCAAGTTTAAGGAGACATAAAATATTAACTCTTTCTCCGAGACATCAAAGAATAAGTTCACGGAGAAGTAGCCCCCCAGAAGCAATTCTATATGCAAGAAAAAATTATAGCTCCCATGGTTATATTGAAAAAATTCCTATGTCCGAATCAGTAGAGATTAAATTTGCCGAGGAAGGAATAAGATACCTTACGAAATTGAAATCCGACAAAACTCATATCTACAGAAAATCAGATATTATTCTTCTTGAGTTATTATTAAATGGTTTGAGCCATGACTTAGCAAAGAAAAAAACCAAAAATAACTCTTCAAATTAAATAAAGAGATTGGATAATAGTTTTTTCGAAATTCTAAATAGCCTAGTTAGACCACCTAGGGATTTTCTTTTAGCTGCTTTGCCATCAACTGGTATTTTCATCTTAGAAAGTTATAATGAATCATTGATCCCATTTTTGGAAAGTGGACATTCGGCAATATGCACTCTTGTCTTAGGTATTTCTTTCAGCAAAATTTTATATTTCACTTGGGACAGAAATGTTTTGAAAAGAAAGTCGAAAAAACTGATTAAACACTTAGAGGTAAAAAGTTCTGATGAAAGTATGTCGAGAATAGAAAAACGCAAACTTGAAAAACTATCGTCTATAATGAAATCCGCATTGGAAAATTTTGAAGAAAAAATTATTGATCAAGACAAAATGAAAATTTTCATCGATTCCACCGTTGATCAATCCATTGAAATATCGTCCCATTAAACTTTTGGGTTTGGATTATACATCATATTTATTTCTCCAACTTCTTTAAAATCCTTAATTTTACGGCTCTTTTAATCTTAATAAACGTATAGCATGCAACTGTACAATACATTGAGCGCTAGAGAAAGGGTTGCCCTTATTGATGCAGTGGGCGAAGAACGCCTTACCCTTTCTTTTTATCAATATGCCAAAATAGGCAATCCAGAACTCTTTAGAAATCATCTTTTCATCCATTGGGATGCAATGGAGGTACTGGGCCGTATTTATATCGCCCACGAAGGCATTAACGCCCAACTTTCGGTACCCGCGGCAAATTTTCTGGAATTTAAGGAATTTCTTGACGGGATTTATTTTTTGGAAAACGTACGCCTCAACATAGCTCTAGAACAGGATTCCAAATCCTTTTTGAAACTGAAGGTGAAAGTGCGCAACAAGATCGTTGCAGACGGCCTTGAAGATGACACTTTTGATGTGACCGACAAAGGCGTTCACGTAGATGCAAAAACATTTAATGACCTTATAGAAGACAAGGATACCGTTTTAGTAGACATGCGCAATCATTATGAGAGCGAGATTGGCCATTTTAAAAATGCGTTGACCCCAGATGTTGATACCTTCCGGGATTCACTGGATCTTATAGAGCAGGATCTTAAAAACCATAAAGAAGATAAAAAACTGGTCATGTACTGCACCGGGGGCATTCGCTGTGAGAAAGCAAGTGCCTATTACAAGCATAAAGGTTTTAAACAGGTGTACCAACTGGAAGGCGGTATCATTGAATACGCGCGCCAGGTGGAGCAGCAAAAGCTGGAAAATAAATTCCGTGGAAAGAACTTTGTTTTTGACCACCGCCGCGGTGAAAGGATTACAGAGGAAGTGATATCAAACTGCCACCAGTGTGGCAAACCCTGCGATACTCATATAAATTGCGACAATGAAGCCTGCCACCTATTATTTATACAATGCGAGGATTGCGCCGAAGCAATGAACAATTGCTGCTCCACAGCATGTATGGAGATCGTCGCGCTACCGCAGGAAGAACAGAAAAAACTGCGCCAGGGAATTCCAAACAGTAATAAGATCTTTAAAAAGGGAAGGTCTGAAAAGTTAGTATATAAACGGACTATTTAGCTTTAAAATCGGTTGGTTTTGGATAAAAATGGGCGTTTTTACTTGAAAATTGACGGTCTTGTTATGAAGTTTAATGGTTAGACTTCTATTATACAATCAGATATAAATCTTTATGACTATCCGTAACTAATACCAAGTTGTTTCAAGAGCCGCAATTAATAACCTATCGGATAGTTTATCTCCAAAATACCTTCTATTAAATTTGTAACAAAATTCATCCAAGTAATTTTGCATATACTGGTCATTTATACAATTATGATGTA
>JBDNGW010000035.1:0-3889 GCA_041689735.1 Leeuwenhoekiella sp.
CGAATTAAAATAACCGAAGCTCAGCCCGAAAGAACTTAGACCGCTTATCCACAGACCACCGCCCTGAGACGTATGCCATTTACTGGAAGGATCGCCGGAAAGCCAGGTGCGGCCATAATCAAACCCACCAAAAACACCAATGGTAACCGGTAAAACCCCGGTTTTGTAATCTTTAAGGCGCAAACGCAGATCTGAACTCTGGAAGAAATAGGCATCACCGGTAAAACGCTGATCCCTAAAACCGCGCAATCCGTTGTCACCGCCCAGTGAAGGCGCGTGGTAAAAGAAATAATCATTCCCGAAGTTGGTTTTTGCTTCCAGCGTCGTACCAAAAACAAGATTGCCCGATTCTATTAATTTTTGGGAAAATTCAAGGTTTGCCGATACATAGCCAAAATTATTGTCGGAAAGTGCCGTATTGAATTTATAACCTGCCGTAACACCTATATAAAGTGATTTCGTGGGAAAATCATCAGCATCGTCAATATTATAAAAGGCAGTGGTTTCCGCCCCTACATACGACTGATTGTTAAAAATATTGGGATTAAGATTGTCTTCGGTAAATAGCCTGTTTGTGTTTTTGTTTACGCGATAATTTTCAAATAGGGCTGAGACTTTTAGGGTGTGAAAAGCAATACCAGTCCGTAGTTTCAGCTGTTCCATTCGTGCCCTAAAGTAATTGCGGCCTAACGCTTCCTCACTGTTCACGCTTTCATTACCGTAGCCAAAAAAGTTTGTCGCAAACTGATCGCTGGTGTAATAGCCTTCGGTTTCAAAATTCCATCGCGGGAAAATATTGGCATAAATACCTTTATAACGCAACTCAATGGCATTAAAAGTGAAGTAATATTTTGCGGTAAGCTCATGTTGCTGCCGGAAGGGATTTCCATTGAAACCATTGATCGTATAAATATCTTTTGCCCCTATAAACATGCCATCATCGATCCTGTAACCTCCGGTGGGCATAAATTTATTGGCACTGGCCTTAATATAACGCCAGTTGTAATTATTGGTTGTATAAAAGTCTGTGAGTTGCTTACGCGGATTTTTGGCCTCATAAACACTTTCTTCATAAGGAAGATCATAGATCTTAAGGCCTTTTTTATTGGTCACGTTATAATAGTCTTTACCATAGCCGCCCGCTATACGCACAAAAATGCTTGCAGCGCCGGTGCCAAATACGTTAAACTGATCATCATCATTAAGGCCGTAGATCCAGATCTCACGAGTCTGGTCGCGGTCAAAGGTCCTATCGAACATCACCGTGTTTTTATCGTCGCTTTTGTCCCTTTTGATAATCACCCGCGTCTTGCCGTTTTCAAGCCGTTCTATGTCAAAAATATCATCTTTTTCCGTACCGTGCAGAACGATGTTTTTATTGAGGTATTTGCCATATTCTTCGGCATATTTGGGCAAATCTTTGAGGCGTTGCCTGAAACTGGACTTGATGAATTGAAAAGTGTTGTCCTCCCTTAATTCCGGCGGAAGCTGGTCAAATGCATTATCAATATCCGCTTCGGTAAGTGTATTCTGAATGCTTTTGGCCTGCTCGATCCATGTATCGGTGCCATATTTGGTAACCAAGGCTTTGTCAAGGCTGTAACCGCGGTTATTGAACCATTTTACACTGTTGATCTTTGGCCCATAGGATATCCAAGAGCGGGTAATGGGTAAAAACAATTGCAAAATGGGAAGCGCTACGCCACCAAATTTCGGGAACGCGTTGTCTCGGTCACGGGGAACCGGGATAAAACGCACTTCATCCTCACTAACGGTATATTCTATCCACCTAAACTGATCCTGATGCCGGTCCCAATCCCCTAATAGCATATTGAACAGGCGTGTGCGAACGTACGTTTCTTGATCTACACTATACTTTTCATCTTCATGAATACGTTCCAGCATATCTGTGGTGCTCTCAAAATCGCCCACTTTCCCCTCTTTTTTAGGATCTGCCTGATTGTAGCCTTCAAAGTTTTTATGCTCTTCTGAAGGGCGTTCTTCTATAAAGTATAACTGATTGCCATAATACTGGTTAAAACGGCCCAAAAACTCCTGTTTTGGCACATAAAACAACCTGGGTCGGGAATGATTGACCCCGGCAGCAATGGCGAGCGGATAGATGGGCAATTGCATATACTGGGAAGAGGTAGTAAAAAAATCTGAAAAAAGATCGTCGGCAACCGTGTTTTCATAGCTTTCTGCCTCAAAGGTTATCCCCGAAATCTGCGCTGCCAGTGCCTGGATCGAATTCTTCCGCAGGGATCGCATATTGTATTGCCGGCCTTGTGGATCTTCCATGCGCAGTGAACTTGACTGCTGGCCGCCACCCTGTTTGATGATCTTCATCCCGCCATAAAGGGTGTCTAACTTTACAACATTGGCGGTTACCGGTATCGTATAATAGTCACGGTACCGGTCGCCCCATAAAAATTTATAAAACCCAGAACGTTTAAAATCCGCAGGATTGTCAAACATGCCCACTTGCACAGTTTGCCGGTCGCCCAGACTGTCTTTGTAGCTCTTATTATATTCGGGAAACTTTGGTAAAACGGAAAGGCGCATATCGTCTTCTTTTTCTTCGGAAGTAATAAAAGTGATTTCAGAAGAACCGTCTTCAAAATATTCCAACTTGGCAAAACCACGTGCACCGTGAGTATAAATACCTTCAAAAGGCAAGCTGCCACCTGTCGCTGTTAGGGCGCTTCTAGATCTCTGGGTGGCCTGCACTGTACCCATAGAGCCACTTATGATTTGCGGGGTATTTTGTGCCATTAGCAGTTGCAGGTTTTCCTCATGACCAGATACAAAGGTAATACGGTCAGAGCGCTGCGCCATCGCAGCCATGAGCACGCGGTAGTAATTGTAAGGTCTGGAGTTGAGCATTTTTGGTGAAAAAGAACCCAAAATCGCTACGCCTTCCACAATTGCGCTTATTCCCGGGATGGGCAATAAGGCGTCTTTAAAGGTGATTTTACCGGCATATTCGCCGTTTCCAAAGATGGGATGGTGCATGACGATGATCAGGTTCTTGTCTTGCGCATCACTAATATATCCCTGCAATTCTTCAGAAAAACGCGCTTGGGTATCCACGTTCCCACATTTTTGATTGATGTATTTAACGCCGTTCCAACCATTGAGCAACCAGTCTGAATCTATAAGGAGCAGGTCAAGGTTGTCATTAATGGTTATGAATTCTAAAGGGCAGACATTATTAGGTTCCACCTCAATATTTTCAAGATTGTTATCTTTCAAATAGTCTTCTACTTTTTCAATTTTTTTGGCGTTTTTACTTTTCCATTCGTTGATGCCGGGAATGAAATAAGTGTGTCCCTTAAAATTCTTTACAAGTTGCAGTTGGAGCGCAACAAGTGCGGAATCTTTTTCCCAGTTATCTTTTTCCGGACTTATATAATCACCGGTAAAGAGCATGGTGCTTTCCGCTGGCGCGTTATCAAGAGTCGCTTTTAATAGTGCCAAAGTCTCATCATCCAGGCTGGGATTCTTCAGATTGCCCGTGCCACCAGCAATAAAAAAAGTATGGGGCGGTGTTTTCTGAACGGATTTATTGATAATTTGTTCCCCCTTTTTGAGCTGCGGTTTATAGGTTGCACAGGAAATGAGCAGGAAAGCCATTAAAAACTTGAAAAATGGGGTGATCTTTATCTTTTGAATCATATTTAAGTGAACAATATATATGGGGATTTTGCATTTCTTGCTAAAAGGAATTTTAATCTCTATTGGGTTTTGGATCTGTTAAGAAATAAAGTGACCGAATTATAGGCAGTTATTTTGTTTGACCACAAGGCGAAAAACGCAGGCATAGCCGTAGCTATGACGAGTATTTTCAACCTGCCTACCGGCAAAGGCAGGCGCAGTGGGCGAGCAA
>JBDNGW010000036.1:0-4733 GCA_041689735.1 Leeuwenhoekiella sp.
TGTGTTAAACTTCAGATAACGATGCAGAATAAGCCTTCTTTTTGCCATAAAAAAGGGCGAAGTAAACTTCGCCCCGGTAGATAGACCTCAGTACAACGAGTTGAATGAAGCCTTCTTTTTGCAAACCAAAAATAAGTAAAATTTAGTAGGATTTAAACACAGTATCTGTCAGGTCTGGGTTGTTTAACGAATCCATACCCCCTTCGGGCCTGCCTGCCGGCAAAGGCAGGGGTTAGGGGGCCTACATTTCCAAAGCCTTCAATACATTATTATCCATAAGTAGTTCTTCCGGATTTTCTAGGGCTTCTTTGATCGCTACCAGAAAGCCCACGGATTCTTTTCCGTCAATAATACGGTGATCATAAGATACGGCCACAAACATTATGGGAGCGACAACAATACCGCCGTCACGAACAATGGGACGATCCACTATATTGTGCATGCCCAAGATCGCGCTCTGTGGAGGATTGATAATTGGGGTGGAAAGCATACTGCCAAAAACACCGCCATTGGTAATTGTAAATGTACCGCCGGTCATTTCATCCACGGTAATTTCCCCATCACGGGCACGGATGGCAAGACGTTTTACTTCCTGCTCTATTCCTCGGAAACCTAGGTTTTCGGCATGGCGTATTACTGGAACCATTAAGCCCTTAGGCCCAGAAACAGCTATTGAAATATCCTTATAATCATAGGTAATCATTTCCTTGCCATCTATCATGGAGTTAACAGCCGGAAATTGATCAAGCGCGCGCACTACGGCTTTGGTAAAAAAGGACATAAAGCCAAGACTAACGCCATGTTTTTCTTTAAAATCTTCTTTGTATTTACTTCTTAAATCATAAATGGCCTGCATATCCACCTCATTAAATGTGGTAAGCATTGCAGTTTCGTTTTTTACAGAAACTAAACGCTCGGCCACTTTACGGCGTAACATGGATAGTTTTGTCCTGGTTTCACCACGGTTTCCAGTGCCTGCTGTTCCCATAGAAGGTTTCGCCTGCACTGCATCTTCTTTTGTAATACGACCATCGCGACCTGTGCCCTTTACATCTTTACTGTCAATCCCTTTTTCATCTAAGGTTTTTCTGGCAGCTGGAGAAGGGGTTCCACTAGCATAACTTTTATGATCCTGAACTTGATCTGGAGTACTGGGCTTCAAAGGTTTTTGCGTTTTTGCATCCGCCTTTTCATCAGTGCCTCCCTTATCTTGATCTTTAGACTTCAATTCTTTTTCTGCATCATCCCCGCTGCCTTCATCTCCAGATGGTTCTTTTTCTATTGACTCTTTTTTTTCAGAGCCACCTCCAGGCTTTTTTGCATCGGTATCAATGAGGCACACCACATCCCCAACGGCTACGGCATCGCCCACTTCCGCTTTTAGCGTTATAATTCCGCTAGCTTCCGCGGGAAGTTCGAGGGTTGCCTTATCGCTATCAACCTCTGCTACAGGTTGGTATTTTTCTACGTAATCACCATCTTCAACAAGCCACTGTGCGATTTCAACTTCGGTGATGGATTCTCCCGGGGAGGGGACTTTCATTTCTAAAGCCATAATTATCTGATATTATTTTTAGATTGTGCAAAGGTTAAAAAACACCTTTACTATTTAGTTGTTATTGTCAAGTTTTAGGCCTTTTCGACCTATTTTAAGTATTTTATTCAGATTCTGAAGAAAACACATCTTCAAGTACTCGCTGATGTCTTCTTTTATAACGGGCCGAACTTCCTGCTGCGGGCGCGGCATAAAATTTTCGACTGCAAACCCTAAAGTCTCGTGCTTCCGGAAGGTGCATTAATAAGTGGTCGTATGCTCCCATGTTACGGGGCTCTTCCTGTGCCCATATGATATCCTCAGCGTTTTCATATTTTTTGATCGCTGCGCGTATTTCATTCTGCGGAATAGGGAATAATTGCTCCACCCTTACTATGGCCACATTATCGCGTTCCAATTCTTCACGTTTAACAAGCAGATCATAATAAAATTTACCGGTAACAAAAACAAGTGTTTTCACCTTATCTGGTTGCACACTGTCATCATCTATGGTCATCTGGAAACTTCCTTCTGCAAGTTCTTCTTTGGTTGAAATTACTTTGGCATGGCGTAACAGGCTTTTTGGGGTAAAAACAATAAGTGGCTTCCTGAAGTTGGTCTTCATCTGCCGGCGCAACAAATGGTAAAAGTTGGCCGGGGTCGTACAATCTGCTACATACATATTATCTACGGCGCACATTTGTAAATAGCGTTCCATGCGTCCTGAAGAGTGTTCTGCACCTTGACCTTCATAGCCGTGGGGCAACAATAATACCAGGCCATTCTGCAACTTCCATTTATCTTCTGCGGCGGAAATGTACTGATCAATTATAATCTGTGCACCATTGCTAAAGTCACCAAACTGCGCTTCCCAAATAGGCAACGTGTTTGGGCTTGCCATGGCATAACCGTAATCAAAACCTACCACACCATATTCAGATAACAAGGAGTTAAAGATATAAAAATGGCCGTTGTCGTCCTTTAGATTATTGAGCAGTACGATCTCTTCTTCGCTCTCTTCTACTTTAATGACCGCATGACGGTGTGAGAACGTACCGCGCTCTATATCCTGGCCGGTCATTCGTACGTCATATCCTTCTTTTAGCAAGCTGCCATACGCCAATAGTTCGGCAAGTCCCCAGTCTATTTTATTGTCCTCAAAGTACATTTTCTTGCGCATATCAATCAATTTTGAAATTTTACGCATGAATTTTTTATCATCTGGGAGATGGGTGATCACCTTCGCTATCTCGTTAAGTGAATCCTGATCAAAAGTAGTATCTACAGCGATCATCATCTGCTCCTCGGTGGCCGGTTCAAAGCCTTCCCACTCATCTTGCATGATGGCGGTGATGTGCGTCGTTTCTTCTTCTTTTGATTTTTCCAGTTTTTCTTCAAGCCCTTCTTTATATTCTTCTTCCAGTTTAGTTACATAATTGTCGTCAATAATGCCTTCTGCAATTAATTTTTTAGCATAAATATCCCGTGGGTTATCGTGTTTTGCGATCGCTTTATACAACTTGGGTTGGGTAAAACGGGGCTCATCACCTTCATTGTGGCCATATTTACGGTAGCCCAACAGATCTATAAAGACATCACGGCCAAATTCCATTCGGAAATCTAGCGCAAAAATGGCTGCGTGTACCACGGCCTCGGCATCATCTGCATTGACATGTAGAATTGGCGATAAAGTAGTTTTAGCCACATCTGTACAGTAGGTTGAAGAACGCGCATCCAGATAATTGGTTGTAAAACCTATCTGGTTATTAATGACAATGTGTATGGTTCCCTTAGTGGTGTACCCATCCAGCTGCGCCATTTGTATAACTTCATAAACAATTCCCTGTGCCGCAATGGCAGCGTCGCCATGTACGATTATGGGCAGAACATTGTTTGGCTTTTCAAAATGGTGCCTGTCCTGTTTTGCTCTAGTGATACCTTGAACCACTGCGCCCACAGTCTCGAGATGAGAAGGGTTTGGCGCTATATTGATATTGATTTCCTTACCGTTTTTGCTTTTTCGTTTTGAAGTCCAACCAAGGTGGTATTTTACATCTCCATCAAATATTTCCTGATCGTAGTCCTTACCGTCAAATTCGCTGAAGATATCTTTTGCGTTTTTGCCAAAAATATTGGTCAGGGTATTCAAGCGACCACGGTGTGCCATACCCATCACAAATTCCTGTACACCGCGCTCGGCAGCTTCTTCAATTATGGCATCTACTGCGGGGATAAAACTTTCACCACCTTCTAAAGAAAAACGTTTCTGTCCAACATATTTGGTATGCAAAAAGGTTTCAAAAGAAAGGACCTCATTTAATTTTTTAAGGATATGTTTTTTGGTTTCCGCAGAAAAATCGGGGTGGTTATCGTTTTTATTGAGTTTGTTCTGGATCCACTCAATCTCTTCTGGCTTGCGGATATACATATATTCTATACCTATGGCATCGCAATAAATTTTTTCTAGATGATCAATTATTTCCTTGAGCGTAGAAGTACCTATGCCAAGGATCTGTCCTGCGGAAAAAGTGGTGTTCAAATCCCCTTGTTTCAGGCCAAAATTCTCTATTGCCAAAGTAGAGGAGTACTGGCGGCGCTCCCTTACCGGGTTTGTTTTAGTAAACAAGTGGCCACGTGTGCGGTAGTCATCTATAAGACGAACGACCTGAAATTCTTTTTCCAGATTCTTCGGAATTGCTACGTTGCTAGCCTGACCATTTTGTTGTGGAAGGGTTGGAGCGACATCAACTTGTGTGTCACTCTCCTGAGAACCAAAATCGAAACCTTGAAAAAAGGCTCTCCAACTAGGCTCTACACTATCTGGATTTCTGAGGTACTGATCGTATAATTCTGCGAAATATGCTGGCTGTGCTGCGTTAAGAAACGAAAATCTATCCATTATGTGGTATTGAATCTGTCAAATTTTTGGGCAAATATGTTACGAAAATACAAATTTTAGAAGGTAAATCCTTTGGCTATGTGTTTTTTTTATAGTTTTAGTTAACGTTAATTTAACGATATAAACTAAGGTTATTTTGTGTGTCAATGTTTCGGTTTAAGGATCTGTATAGAAATAACCTGCCCGTTGCTACGTGTTCTTTTGCTTGCCTACTGCGCCTGCCTTTGCCGGTAGGCAGGTTGAAAATACTCGTCATAGCTACGGCTATGCCTGCGTTTTTCGCCTTGTGGTCAAACAAAA
>JBDNGW010000037.1:0-11468 GCA_041689735.1 Leeuwenhoekiella sp.
TAACGAGTCCCATAAGGTTGCGCAGTGACTTTTTCGTTATCTTTCGGATATCGGTTCCATCTATTTGAATATTGCCATCATTTACATCATAAAAACGGGTGACAAGATTGGCGATCGTGCTTTTTCCGCTGCCACTTTGCCCTACCAGCGCAACAGTCGAGCCTTTTGGCACGGCGACGCTGAAATTTTTGAGAACCCATTCCTCTTCATAACGAAAGGAAATATCTTCAATCAGCAATGACTTTTCAAACGCTGTTTTTTCCACCGCTTGGGGATCATCTTTAATTGTGGACTCCGTATGTAGTACATCAAGTATTCTTTCCGCGGCAGCGTTACCCTTTTTGACGCTGTACGACGCTTTGCTTATCTGCTTGGCTGGGGTCAAAATCTGGTAAGAAAGGCCTAAAAACGCAATAAAAGAAGCGGCTTCCAGCGAACCTTCGACAAGTACCATTTGTCCGCCAAACCATAAAATGATTACGATTACAAATATACCAAGGAATTCGCTAGTGGGAGAGGCCAGATTCTGACGGTTGACCAGGCTATTTAAGATTGTGTTCAACCGATCTGTACTTGCTTTAAACTTTATCCGAAAGGCATTTTCGGCGTTAAAACCCTTGATAATCTTAAGACTCGACAAGGTTTCTTCAACAATGGAAAGAAATTTGCCATTTTCTTCCTGTGCCAGATGTGATTGACGCTTTAGTGTTTTACCAATACGGGAAATTATAAACCCCGAAATAGGCAAGAAAATAAACACAAAAAAGGTCAATTTTGCGCTTATCAAAAGCATCGCGACAATGGTAAAAATTATGGTGAGCGGTTCCCGTACCACCATTTCCAAAATAGAAAGAAAAGAATGCTCTACCTCATTTACATCGGCGGTGATGCGCGAAATGGTATCGCCTTTTCGTTTTTCTGAAAAATAGGCCACTGGAAGCTCTACAAGTTTATCATAAATGGCATCCCGTACATCGCGCATAACGCCATTGCGCAAAAAGGTTATAAAAAAAGTGGCAAGGTAACCAAAGAGGTTTTTGAGGAAAAAAAGAACCACTACAATGGCGCAAATATAAATAAGTGCCGAAATCTCATCTTCCGCCACGCGCTGGCTCACAGAGTAATTAAAGGAAGCTTCCACATACTTCCGAAATTCGTCAACCCCTTGCCAGCCGTTCCATTCTGGTTCTATGAAAGCATCTTTAGTTTTATTAAAAAGAATTTTGATCACTGGAATTAAAGCCAGAAACGACAGCGTACTAAAAAGCGCATAAAAAATATTGCAGACTATATTCAGTACTGCAAAACGCTTGTAGGGAAGCGCAAACTTGAGAATCTGTTTAAAATAGTTCATGAATCGGTTTAAAAAAACATGCCATCAGGAAATGGCATGTTATATTATAGGTGTTTTTATAAAAATTTTGCTTTCAGTTAAAGAACTAGATTTTACACCCCCAGCTCTTTAATAATACCATTGATTTTATCATCTAACTTTTGCTCCACTTGTTCAAAATCGGAAGCTTTATCCAAGGTATGATTTACACTGATGTAAAATTTTATTTTGGGTTCTGTACCACTCGGACGCGCTGCGATTCGGCTGCCTGCTTCGGTATGGTAAATGAGCACATTTGATTTTGGGATATCTAAATCTTCAATAGCTCCAGTAGCAGGATGAACCGATTTTGATGTTTTGTAATCATCGATTTGTGTTACTTTTTCGCCATTAATAGCGGTCATCGGGTTTTCGCGTAGCTCTTTCATGATGTGAATTATTTCTTCTGCACCAGAAATACCCTTTTTAACCAGCGAAACTAGTTTTTCTTTGTAAAAACCGTGTTTAACATAAAGATCGATAAGCATTTTGTAAAACGAGGTATCATTTGCCTTTGCCCAGGTCACGATCTCGCAGGCGATTAGGGTAGCGGTTACGGCATCTTTATCCCGAACAAAATCGCCTGCCATATAGCCAAAACTTTCCTCACCGCCACCTATAAAATGCTCCTCGGGAAAATCCTTGATCATCTTGGCGATCCATTTAAAACCGGTAAGCCCCAGTTTGCATTCCACATTATAAGCCTTTGCAAGCACTTCGATCATTGGTGTTGAAACTACTGTAGAAGCGACAAATTCATTGCCCTTTGGAGTATTGTTGGCCATGTATTTTTTCAGAAGAAAATCTGTCATTACAAGCATGGTCTGGTTGCCATTGAGCAGCAACATTTCCTCGTCATTATCGCGCACCGCAATGCCCAGGCGGTCACCGTCGGGATCTGTACCTATGACGATATCCGCATTTTTTTCCGCAGCAAGATCAAGGGCCATTTTAAGCGCTTCGGGTTCTTCTGGATTGGGCGATTTTACGGTGGGAAAGTCCCCATTGGGCTCCATTTGTTCCTTGACCATATACACGTTCTTGTAACTGGCGCGATCAAGTACTTCTGGAATTAAAGTTACAGAGGTACCGTGCAAAGGTGTAAAAACAATGGTGGTCTTGTCCCTATATTCTTTGAGATCAGAAAAACTTCCATTTTTCAGCGAAGCTTTAATAAAAGCCTCGTCTATTTTCTCATCTATGGTCTGTATCATTTCTGGTTTTGCTCCAAAATTGATTTCTGAATACTCCAGATTTTCGATCAGTCCGACAATTTCATCATCTTGCGGGGGTACCAGTTGGCCACCGTCCTGCCAATATACTTTATACCCGTTATATTCGGGGGGATTGTGACTGGCGGTAAGAACTATACCACATTGGCAATTCAACTGCCTGACCGCAAAACTGAGTTCTGGGGTAGGGCGGAGGTCAGAAAAAATATAGGCCACAATATCATTTGCTGAAAAAACATTTGCCACGATCTGCGCCAGTTCTTTGCTGTTATGTCTACAGTCGTAGGCAATGGCCACTTTGATCTGCTCATCCTTAAATGTTTGATGCAGATAATTGGAAAGTCCCTGTGTGTTTTTCCCAAGGGTATATTTATTGATCCTATTTGTGCCCACACCCATGATCCCACGCATACCTCCGGTACCAAATTCCAGGTTTTTATAAAAAGCTTCCTGAAGCGCTTCCGGATCGTTTTTCTGAAGTTCCTTTATTTTTTCTTGTGTTTCTTTATCAAAATCGTTTGTTAGCCAAGAATCAATTTTTTGCTGAGTTTCGGGTGTTATAGCCTTCATAGATCGGGTTTATAGTTCAAAAATACGTTTTTTAAGAGAGATCTTGCAGTTTAAAAGCCCTTTTTGGCAGTAATCAAATAGCGTTTTCTATCATTTTTAGAACGTAGGATAAGTTCGCCCAGAAAACCTGCAATAAACAATTGAACCCCTATGACCATACTGATTAGGGAAATGTAGAACTCAGCGCGCTCGGTCAATAGTCGGCCGGTTGTATTAAAAAACACTTTATCTATCCCGAGATATAGTGCAAAGCTGAAACCGATCAAAGACATAATACCGCCAAGAGTGCCAAAAAGGTGCATGGGCCGTTTGGCGAAATAGGTGATAAACCAAATAGTAAGCAAGTCTAGAAATCCTTTTATAAAGCGGTCTGCGCCGAATTTGGTTTCCCCATATTTACGCGCCTGGTGCTTTACAGGTTTTTCAGTTATATGCGTAAATCCAGCATTTTTTGCCAAAATTGGAATATACCGGTGCATTTCTCCCGAAACATCAATGTTCTTGATCACCTCTTTTTTATAGGCTTTTAAACCACAATTGAAATCATGCAATTGCAATCCGCTGGTTTTTCGGGCGGCCGCGTTGAATAATTTCGACGGCAGATTTTTAGATAAAATAGAATCGTAGCGCTTTTTTTTCCATCCAGAAACCAAGTCATACCCTTGTTCCCGTATTAACGCATACAGTTCAGGGATTTCTTCTGGGCTGTCCTGTAAATCGGCATCCATAGTGATAACCACATCGCCCACAGCAGCTTCAAAACCGGCATGAAGCGCCTGACTTTTACCATAATTACGATTAAATTTTAAGCCCTTTACTTCTTGATGAGCGCTTGCAAGTTCAGCGATCACCTCCCAGGAACCATCGGTACTGCCATCATCTATAAAAAGCAGTTCATAGGAAAAACCATGGGCCTGCAGTGTAGTTGCAAGCCAATGGTGTAATTCTTTTAGTGATTCCCGCTCATTGAGCAACGGGATAACTACAGATAATTGCATGGATGATTTAATCTTGATAAGGAATTTCTTTTTTCATGACCAAACCAGTAATTAGCGAAATGATCAATCCGAACAATAGGGTCATTGCAATTTGAATAGCTACAAAGAAACCGGTATTCATAAAAGGTTTGGAAAATTCAAGCCCCGCATCGACTTGTTCCTGTGTAACTGATGGGTTAGCCTCATAAGCAGCTTCCCGTTGAAAATCGATATAGTTAGTAAAATAATCCGGCTCAATGAAATTCACTTGAATGATAAAGTATATAACTCCAATAACTGCGGCAACCGCTGCGATCCCGGTACCAATTTTTAAAGCCTGGCTCAATCTAAGAAAACCCCCATTTGTTTTTTTAAATTCTTTGATCCCATAAATGATTATTCCAATAAAGATTAAATATCCAAGAACCTGCATCGTCCAATGAGGCTGATACAAGTCGCCCATTACGTAAGAAATGACCCCTAACAAAACGGAAATAATCCCTAAAATCAATCCGTAGTTTATAATAATTTTTTTACTGTCAATCTTTTCTGTTTCTTCCATGGTTAAATATTTTGGTTAGGCTAATAAGTAGACAAAAATAGGAAAACGTTACTCCTTAAGGCATAGTATTTATAACTTTGCTCGTATTTAATTCAAAATGAATTTGTGAACCCAATTTTTATTTTTAAGTTTGCAACTTCAAAATTGAGCAGATTTTTTAAACAGCATATCATGAAAAAAGGCATTCACCCAGAGAATTATAGAATTGTAGCATTTAAAGACATGTCTAACGACGAAGTGTTTTTATCAAAATCTACAGCAAATACGAAGGACACCATTGAGATGGACGGTTCTGAATATCCACTTATAAAGTTGGAAATCTCTAGAACATCACATCCATTTTACACCGGTAAATCAAATCTAGTAGATACCGCTGGTCGTATTGACAAGTTCAAGAACAAATACAAAAAATTCGCCAAGAAAGAAGAAAAAGAGTAAGCTTTTTGTCTTTGCAATTTTTAGAAATAGCCTTTGGTAAATTTGCCAAGGGCTTTTTGTATGTGATTGCTTGTTTTAACTTTCAATTTTTAGGCACAGGAAATCAAGCCTTAAAATCAATGAAATATTCTACTTTTGAGCGTTTTCGATCATTTTAAGGCGTTTTTCTAAAATTAATGAGCTCTTCTGAAGTCATTAAATCCAAAAAGCGATGTGAAATTATTAATTTCACATCGCTTTTTATTTCCTATATAATAGTGTCCGTTAGAACGTTTACTAATTCTCTAGAATCCAAAAGATTAATAGCGGAAGAATAAAGTACCCTTTTTATTTTAGGGTTTGTTTTTATAAACCATTAAAAAATAATCTCGATACTAATTTTCAATAATATTGGTTGAATAACAGATAGTTACAAACAAGTTTAGTTCTACTCGCACCTTATCTTTCAGCAATGTAGTCCTAGATTTTTTAACCGGATATTAATGATATCCAAAAGAGGATATAATGATCAAGTCATCACTGTCGCAGGTTTCTTATAATCGAAAAGATTTTGCTCTTTAATAAGTTTACCGGTATCTTCGGGCAGCATTTTCTCCCAACCCTCCTCATTATTTGCAATCATATGTAAAACCTCCCTTGAGAATATGGTCAGAATGTCTGGATCATAATCCTGTATGTCGACAACACGGCCGTTATACTTGAAGAATTTGTAAAGCTCCTTCATACGCGGGTGAACCTTGAGGTTTTCGCTATTCGTATATTCGCCGGTCTCTGGATCTTTCATAGGATAGAGGTAAACCCTAAGATCTTTAAAGAACAGCTTGCCAAATGCTTCTAGAATACCCCCGCTCAAATGCCTGTAATATTGCTCGTCAAAAATGTCCACAAGGTTGTTTACACCCATTGCAAGAGCCATACGTTCCTTGGTATATCTACTAAAGTACTCCACAAGTTTATAGTACTCTTGAAAGTTAGAAATCATCACCGTTTGCCCCAGACTACAGAGCAAACGGGCGCGGTCCATAAAATCTTCTTCATCAATTTTACCTTCTGCACGTAAGTTAGATAAGGTAATTTCAAAAATGACTTCTGTATTCTCTTCCTTAACGCGGTTTTCGTTTAAGAATAGTTTCAGCGATTGCTTGTACATATCCATATTAACCTTGGTAACCGGCCTGAAACTCCCGCGTAGCGCCAAGATGTTTTTTTTGTAAAGAATTTTTGCCGCGAGAATATTGTTTCCATCCGGTCCGAACATTACGGCATCCGTAAAGCCGTTTTTCAATAGTTGAAGGCTCATCAAGCGGTTGTCAACTTTTTCAAACTGTGGCCCCTCAAAGTTGATCATGTCAATCTCAATCTGATCTTTATCTACATGATCATAAAGATAACGCAGTAGTTTTTTAGGAGAATCATATTTATAATAAGCGCCATAAATCAGGTTTACACCTAGACTTCCCAGTGTAAGTTGCTGCAAACTCGCGTCATTCTCATGAAAGCGTACATGAATTATGATTTCGTTGAAACCACCCTGCGGCTCTACCTGATATTTAATACCTACCCAACCATGGCCCTTATATTTTTTGGCAAAATCAATCGTTGCCACTGTGTTTGCGTAGGTAAAGTACATTTTATTGGGATGCTTCTCACGAGAAATCCTATTTTCTAGCAGTTCCGTTTCGTAGGCAAGCATTTTCTTTAAACGAGCCTCGGTCACGTACTTTCTATCATGCTCAATGCCATAAACCGCATCGCTAAAGTCCTTATCATAAGCAGACATTGCTTTAGCAATAGTTCCACTGGCACCACCGGCCCTAAAAAAATGGCGAACGGTTTCCTGCCCAGCACCTATCTCTGCAAAAGTGCCGTAGACGTTCTCATTCATATTGATGCGCAGGGCTTTATTCTGAAGAGAGGGAATATTTTCAAATTCCTGATCCCCGGCAATTGTGATGGGCATAGCTTTATTTTTTTAATTTTTGTTCTTTACGAAATACGGATCAAAGGTAGTGAATCGGTCGTGCTTACGAAAAAATATGCCTATTTTTGTATCAAATTTATGTAGGTTGAAAATTACATTTTTAGGAACTGGCACCTCACAAGGAATCCCTATAATAGGTAGCACGCATCCCGTATGCCGCAGCGATGACGTCAAAGATAAACGTTTACGGGTATCTATAATGATTTGCAACGGGGATAAAAATTATGTGGTAGACTGTGGCCCAGATTTCAGACAGCAGATGCTTACTAACAATGTAGATCATCTGGATGCAATTCTCTTTACCCATGAACATTCAGATCACACTGCCGGTCTTGACGATATCAGGCCTTTTTTCTTTAAACAGGGCGATATTCCCATTTACGCACATAAAAGGGTAGTGGGTGAGCTTGAAAAACGCTTTTCTTATATTTTTGAGTCGGTTAATAAATATCCCGGTGCTCCGGGCGTGTCTGTTAATGAGGTGAAAAATGATCAGATTTTTAAGTTAGGCTCACTTGAAGTTTCGCCTATAAACGTTTATCATGCTAAATTACAGGTTTTTGGCTATCGCATTGGTAATTTTGCTTACCTCACCGATGTAAAAACGATAGATAAGCATGAAAGGGACAAATTAAAAAACCTGGATGTTCTTGTGGTGAATGCGCTGCGGGAAGAACCTCATTATTCTCATTTTAACTTGGAAGAAGCGCTTGATTTTGTGAAAGAAATTAACCCAAAACAGGCATATTTCACGCATATTAGCCACTTATTGGGCTTTCATAAAGAGGTAGAAAAACACCTGCCGGAAAATGTGCATCTTGCCTACGACGGTCTCACCCTTGAGATAAACTAAACACTATTATTTTATAATTTAACGATAAAGACTCCTATATGAGACGTCACATTTTTATGTACCTCTTCTTTTTTGCCGTATTGTGGATCATTTTTCAGTATGCCAATGCAAAAAAGATCTTCGGTTCTCAAGAATCCAAAATTGAAAACCTATCAGAACGTTTAAAAACAGCAGAAGATAGCCTAGAGGGTTTTGGTGGAAATCAGGTTTCAGAAGCAGACTATTTTGGTCTTACGGGAAATGAAAGCGCCTACACGTATTTTGAAAAGTTTAATGTCCCGGTAGAAGGTCTTGAAGCACGAATTGAAGATGCAGTGATCAGTAAAAATAGCACCAGTGGAAATACGCTGATCCCTTTTGAAAATACAGAAGGCACTTTTAAAATCAATAAAGTTAAAGTGCTCAACCATAAATGGATCCTGGCAGATTTTACTGATGGCAAGCGCTGGGGCGAGCTTTTACTGAGCTATGATGTTAATTCAGATGAAAATATTGAATTTCAGAATATGACATCGTTGATTTATCCAATGAATTGATTACGGGTGCTCTTCGAGCCATTGTTTGAGATCGTTTAAATTCTGTGGTGCGACACCGTGACCTACGGGATATTCCCTGAGTGTGGCAGAAATTCCCAATTTTTCCAGATAAGCCGGTACGCTTCGGGCTGCTTCCACCGGTATAACTTGATCCTGGCTGCCGTGCGAACAGAAAACAGCTAAATCTTTATAAACTTGATGATCGGTTTTTGGAGTGGTTATTTCCTCATTAATGTAACCGCTCAAAGCAATAAGATTCTTCACTTTTTCAGGATATGTCAGCGCTACCGCGTAACTTATTATCGTTCCTTGACTAAAGCCCAATAGTGTTACATTGCTGGCATCTAGATCGTAAGCCTGTATCGCTTCATCAATAAATTTAACTACCAGATCGCGTGATTCTTTCGCGTGTTTATCATCTGAACGTTTTGCATTGCTACCGTCCCAATAAATTGTATACCATGCATTGCCATAAGGCTGCATGGGCATGGGCGCCCGTACCGAAATTACAAAATACTGATCTGGCAGCTCTGGAGCAAAAGAAAATAAGTCCTGCTCATTGCTACCATAGCCATGTAAAAGGAGTAGGAGCGGAGCCTTTCCGTTTACTTTAATTTTTGGTTCTCGAATAATATGGGTAAGCGATAGATTTTTCATGTTTATTTTCAATAAATGACTTAAATTGGTTGATTTTCAGCAGTAATGGCTGATTCTCAGCAGCTTTTTAAACGGCGTTTATCTGATGAAGGTAAACCACTCCTGAAACTTTTCGCCCACTAGCGGAATGGGTTTTGTAACGCCCTGTATTGCATTGAGCAGACCATAACCCCACAATACGGCAAAAAATAGGAAAAAAGGCGTAGAGATCAACCAACTATCAAAATAAGAGACCAAAACCCCCAAAAGGTAGAACAATACAAAGATCCCAAAAGCCTGACGAATATGAAAACGCGCAAACCCATTTTACGCTCCAGGTTCATAAAAATTGCGATGATCGTACCTATTATTGTCGCATAAGCAACAACTGCGATTAATTTTTCAGTTCTATTGGTAGATTGATTCATTGGTCTTGTGCGTTAGGCTTTGAGCCATTGATTGTTTGCGATTATTCCGTGAATAGTGCCTTGAAGACGTTTGCCTAAAAAAGCGGAATTCTTCGATTTTGAAAGTATATCTTTTTTACTATAAACAGCATTTCCTTCCGAAGAAAAAAGGGTAAGATCGGCCGGCTCTCCTAATGTAATGGTTGAATTTTCGCCTGTAAACCGCTTACGGCCATTGGTTAGCAAGCGTATTGCATCTATCTCGGAAACAATGTTCAACAACGCTTTAAAAGTGACTTCCTGGGCAACGGTGCCATACATAGCGTGGTCAAATTCCAATTTTTTATTTTCAATATCTATGGGATTATGGTCACTGCAGACCATATCTATGGTTCCGTTTTTGAGACCCGCGATAAGTGCTTGCCGGTCTTCTTCCGCCCTTAATGGCGGTAAGAGTTTGTAGCGCGTATCAAAGTCTGTCAGCGCTTCATCGGTAAAACACAATTGCGCTATCGCCACGCTGCAGCTTACATTTAATCCTTTTGCTTTGGCCTCGCGTATAAGGTTCACCGCCCCTTTTGTGGAAATGGTGGGAATGTGCAACTTTCCGCCCGTATATTCCAGAATGTGCAGGTCACGGGCTATCTGAAGGCTTTCCGCCAGTGCGGGGATTCCCTTTAAACCTAGGTTTGTGGCCGGTACACCTTCATTTACATTCCCTTTTCCCACTAATTGTCTGGTCTGCGGAAAAGAAAGCACCAGACCGTCAAAACTTTGAACATATTGTAAAGCCAGTTTAAGCAAATTGGGATTGTCAACCGATTGTTGATAATCGCCAAAAGCAACTGCGCCACCTTGATGCATATCATAAAGTTCTGCGAGGTCAATGCCGGCCGAACCTTGCGTGAGCGCCCCGATTGGATATAAATTTACCGCATGTTGCGCCGCACGGTCTTTGAGATAGCGCACTGCAGTATTAGTGTCCATTACGGGCATCGTGTTGGGCTGTGCGGCAATGCCGGTAAAACCGCTCTTTGCCGCTACCCGAAGGCCATTGGTAATGGTTTCACGCTCCTCATGGCCCGGCTCGCCCAGGTTTACACTGCTATCAAACCAGCCTGCAGATACGTTCAAATTCGTTTCGGTAATAACGGTTTCGCCTTCCTGAGCGGCCAATTGAGGGGCAATTTCGACAATTTTACCTTCCTTGATGCGTATACAGACTTTCTTGCCGTTTAGGTCATGCTGATCGTCTATAAGCGTGGCGGCAGTGATTAGTATATTCATTTTAAAAATTTTAATAGCAGCATTTCACAAAGCAGAAAAACCACTGCAAAAATAAGAAACCATTTGAAAAGCTGGTTAAGGTTTGAGGCTTTTGCGACATCCATCAGCGCATCTGCCAGCGAATCACTAACGGGGATATTTTGAGAAGCGTTCTGCGTGGTGCTTATGGGTATGCTTTGCCGTCGATTATAGTTGAAAGCTACGTGACCAGTGACAGAATCTTTATAAACGATCTCATATATCCCGTCATTTTCTATCGATTCCTGCGTGGATAAAGTGACTACTTTTCCTTTTTTTTCCTGTAACGGAATAAAAATCTGATCGCCTTGCCGCAACTCATAAACTGCGTCACCGCCTGCTTCGGTTTTGAGGTCAAAACTGTTGTTTTTGCCTAAAAAATAGTAGGTTTTAGGCAGAGATAATGCGGTTTTTGCCATTTCCTCAAAGGTGGGTACAATTAACGGACTTTCCTGAAAATTACTGTTGGTTTCATTTAAGCTTCCGCTAAAGACAAAAATTCCTTCTCCCATACTTAAAAAGACATTTCCATTATCAAGCGTCAATGCCGGCGAACCTGCGTTATACTGAAAATTCTGTGATATACTGGGATATTGAAA
>JBDNGW010000038.1:0-3374 GCA_041689735.1 Leeuwenhoekiella sp.
GACGGTTTGTTTAAAACTCATCGCGTAGATGACAAACTGTATTACGAAATCCCTGATTCCCTTTTTGGCGAAGATCTGTTGCTAGTAAGCAGAATTGCCAAAGTGCCGAATAATTTTGGCGGCGGCTATGTGAATGCCGGTTCCAAAGTTAATGAGCAGGTGGTTCGCTGGTACAAGCGCGACAATCAGGTGGACATGAAAGTGGTGAGCTTTGAGAATCAGAGTGATCCAGATTCACCGATTAATTACAGCGTGGAGGCCAATAATTTCTTTCCCATTCTTTTCAGTTCAAAAATCGCGGCATATAACAAAGATTCCACCGCGGTGGTCATTGAAGTTAATGGACTTTTTGAAGAAGATATTCAGGCGCTGAGCGGTATTTCCCTCGAACTTAAAAAACGTTATAAAGTAAAAAAACTGGACAAGGAGAGGTCATTTATTGAGTCGGTCAAATCATTTCCCAAGAATATCGAAGTACAGCACGTAACGACCTACGAATCCGAAGAACCACCTGAAAATGATCAGGCGGGCACTATTTCGCTGCTCATGAACCAATCTATGATTCTTCTGCCGAAAGATAAAATGCAACCGCGCATTGCCGATGACCGTGTGGGCTGGTTTACGACCAAGAAATATGATTACAATTCTGATGCGTTGAAATCTGATGATTATGAGATTCTCCGGCGATGGCGCTTGGTTCCCAAAGATATTGAGGCCTATAAACGCGGCGAACTCGTGGAGCCAGTAAAGCCCATTGTTTATTACCTGGATCCCGGCACGCCGGAAAAATGGAGACCGTACTTTAAAAAAGGTATTGAAGACTGGAACGTGGCTTTTGAAAAAGCCGGTTTTAAAAATGCGATCATCGCAAAAGATCCTCCAACCAAGGAGGAAGACCCAGAATTCAGCCCGGAAGATGCGCGTTATTCGGTGGTGCGTTATGTGGCAAGTACCACGCGCAATGCGGTGGGGCCTTCGGTGAGTGATCCTCGTACCGGTGAGATTATTGAGAGCGACATTATCTGGTACCACAACCATTTGCGCTCTTACCGCAACCGTTTTATGATCGAAGCCGGCGCGCAAAATCCCAACGCACGCACATTAGATACGCCAGAGGCGGAAATAGGCGAAATGATGCGTATGGTGATCGCTCATGAAGTAGGGCACGCACTAGGACTGCCGCATAATATGAAAGCAAGTTCGGCGTATCCCACAGACTCGCTGCGTGATGCCAATTTTACCCAAAAATATGGATTGACGCCCAGCATCATGGATTATGCCCGTGTAAATTACGTCGCACAGCCCGGTGATGACGGAGTACGCTATATCCGTATGATGGGTCCGTATGATCTATATGCGATCAACTGGGGTTATCGTTATTTGCCGGAGGTGACTTCGGCCAAAGCCGAAAAGAAAACTTTGGATCAGTGGATTTTGGAAAAAGCGGGCGATCCGATGTATGAATTTGGTAGTGGCCGTGGCGGTATCGATCCGCAATCACAGCGGGAGAGTTTAGGCCGCGATCAGATAAAAGCGAGCGAATATGGACTTGCCAACTTAAAAAAAGTAGTTCCCAACCTGGTAGAGTGGACTTCAAAAGACGGGGCCAATTATGATGAACTTGATGAAGTGTACAGCGAACTTACCAGTTTGTGGCGCGGTTACATTTACCATGTGATCACCAATGTGGGCGGCGTTTACGAGACCTTTAAAACGGCTGATCAAGAAGGTGTGGTTTACACTCCCGTTCCCAAAGCGATGCAGCAAAAAGCAATTGCCTTTTTAAATGAAAACGCCTTTACCACACCAAAATGGTTGCTTGATGATGGGATTTTAGACCGTATAGAAGCTGACGGAGCCATAGCGCGCGTGCAGAATTTACAGACGCGGGCAATGAATTATCTTCTCGACAAAGACCGGATCTCCCGTATGAGTGAAAATGCACAGCGAAACGGGAATGCCGCTTACACGCCTCTTGCCATGCTTGAAGATGTTCGCAAAAGCGTGTATAGCGAACTCTATACCGGGTAAAACGGTAGATGCCTACCGCCGAAACCTACAGCGTTCCTACGTAGACGCTGCCGCAGAAGTGATCAATAAAGCAAGAACGGAGAAAGGCGAAGCCCTTTTAAAATCAGATATCGTGGCGTTGATGCGTGGCGAACTGCAACGTTTAAAGAGCGACCTTAACAACCGAAAATCACGGAGCGGCGACGCATTGACAACATATCATTATGACGATCTGATAGCGCGTATTGACAATGCTTTTGATAGGGACTAAACGTCATTGTAGAGATTTTTAGAATTCAGCCCTTAATTCCAATTTGGTTTTAAGGGCTCTTTCTATTGGAATAATACCCTTCGAAACCAATTCCAGCAATAGTTAAAAATTATTAATTGGGATTTTCATAACACCACTGGCTGTTAACTTTATAAAGTAACATTAGGGACTACACCCTTTTTAAACAGAAAAATCAATGAGTTACTCAGATAAGATTGCCGAAAAATTAAATACACTTTTAGAAAAAAATTACGATGCAGAAGCTGGTTATAAAAAAGCAGCCGAAGATGTTAAAAATCCTATGTTGAAGACTTATTTTCAGTCTAGGGCACAAGACCGTTATGATTTTGGTCATGAAATTAAAGAAGAAATAAGAAGTTATGGCAAAGAACCCGATAAAGGTACGAGCCTAACTGGTGATTTGCATCGTGCATGGATGGATCTAAAATCGGCTTTTAGTTCAGATAAAGAGGAAGCCATTTTGGAAGAAGCCATACGTGGCGAGAAAGCTGCTGTAGAAGATTATAATGAAATCATCAATGATAGAGAGGTATCACCGTCAACTTCAAACATTCTTATAAAACAACGAAATAGTGTCGAAGAAGCTTTGGTTAAAGCTAAAGCATTAGAACTAAATGCCTAAAAATCATCATTTTGAGGTATTGAATTGACTTTGAAGTGGTCAAATTTTTTATAATTGTTTATGCTTGTCCGCTTAGACACCTAAAGTAGGTTGTTGTCATCCTGAGCGCAGTCGAAGGATATACAAAAAGCATCTCTGCTGCGCCTGCCTACCGGCAAAGGCAGGCTCAATGTGACAGAAAACATATGACATTTCGTGTTTAGGAGTATTTATGGATATAAAATAATTGCTTAGCTGCTTTGATTTATATGTTTTCAAGTTGTTACTTGGATTTATTTCTGAAAGTTCGTTGATTATCTGAATAAAACATTATACTATATAGTGCTTGCAAGAAAACCAGATAACACTCTGTTTATCAACAGTATAATGTTAAAATCTTTGCTCGAATCTTTGGGATAAAATGCGTGCTCTTTCATATAATATGCTTATTTTTAATGGGTTAAATGGTCA
>JBDNGW010000039.1:0-5827 GCA_041689735.1 Leeuwenhoekiella sp.
ATTTTGGACACCTATAGGAAGGTTTCTGTCGAAAGCTCCAGGGACGACCGTCATCCATTTGGCATTTACCCGTTTAGCCACATCAACGGCCCTTCTGCATCCTTCCAAAAAGATATCTACATTTTCGGATTTTCCAGCAGCCAAAGTATTCGCCAGGTTGCCCCCTTTATCCAATATAAAGACTCCCATGGACATATTATTTTTAGCAAGCGCCTCGCCCATTTTAGACTGTTCATTGACACTACGTCCCATCATCCCATTATCTTCAAATGCCGTGAAACCCTGTTCAGCCATAAAATTAATCTGAGCTATAGGGTCGTCGCCAGCAGAATTTTCAAACATACCGATATGAGGGGCATATTTTAAATTAAACTTGTGGCTTTCCGGCTTATTATCTTTAGCAGCGTAAACCAAAGGCCCAGTCAATAAAACAGCTCCGCTAGAAAAAGCTGTTTTTTGTATAAATTCTCTTCTTTCCATTTTATAATATAATTTTTAGTTATTCCGGTTATAATATAATTTTTAGTTATTCCGGCTTAAGTTTATAATATCTATGATCCAAAAACCTATAATATTCTCAAAAACCAATTAATAATTGGATTTTTGTAACATATTAAGACATTCATTAGTCCAGAAAAAGGATTGCCAAATTTTTGAAAAATCTGCCAATCCAGATAACTAAACTAACAACTCAAAAAAACTAACCAATTAACTTAACGATTCCATAATCCAACATAATATGCGATTAAGGCCAATTAATAATCAATATCCCGGATTTTGCTCTAACTGGGGCGCTTTATTTATTTCAACTGTCGGTATGGGTACCCAGTACATCCTTGGTCCTACTTCACGATCTTCCGCCAATATTCTTTCCCAGCTAGTTGTTACATTCCCATTTTCTTTAATTTCAACAATATCGATCCCCATAGCATCTGTAAGCTCTTCTTCAAGGATTTTCCACCTTCTTATGTCATACCATCTGTGACCTTCAAAAGCAAGTTCCTGTCTTCTTTCGTATCGCAGGGCATCTGTAATATCACCTGTAAAATCAGGCATTCCGGCCCTGTTTCTAATCATGTTAATGTATACAGCAGCTTCTTCTTCAGCATTACCTAATTCAAGAAGTGCTTCACCATAATTTAAAAGAATTTCAGCATATCGAACTTCAATCCATACGTTATCATTATTTTCATCCTTTCCTTTAATGTCTTCGTCCAGTAACTTTTTCATTATGTAACCAGTAAATGAACCGTTCCAATTTTCAACAGGACCCTGCCGTGTATCAATACCGAAAACCTGGGAAGTAACCTCACCATTCTCCATAGTGATTCGGGTACGCCTGTCATAAATTCCTACAGGATCTCTTCCTACAAGGTTTGGAAACCTAGGTTGCCACAGAGCCCCATCATACAGTATGGAGCCATAAAACCTCGGCTCACGGTTATGATATATATTTTCGCTTTCGTACTGACCCGAAACATTCACATAATTACCTTCCGAATTGATTTCAAAATGATCATAAAAGTTTGATCCATCCTCCATTTGATAGTTGTCAACCAAACCCTGCGTGGGGTTATGGCCTGCCCAGTTGTTGTTTCCATTGGCACCATTCCAGAGGTTCATTTGATTTGCATCTCCAGCACCCTTCAGATACATTTTCCCCCAGATGATCTCACTATTTGACAACGTTTTTTGCCTAAAAAAATCATAATAGTTTTGAGCCACCGCCTCCTGATCAGGGGCGCCAAAATCTGCGAGGTTATAGGTTCCCAAATCAATCACTGCTTTAGCCGCATCCCTTGCAGCCGTCCACAACGCATTTCTATCAGGGCTAGAATAACCCAACAGTTCATTTGCCGCACTACCATCGGCAGTCAGATCACTGGCTGCAAAAAGAAGTATTCTCGACTTCAAGGCTAAAGCCGCTCCTTTAGTTGCTCTACCCATTTCCATTTCATCACCACTTAAAAGAAGTCCAGCCGCTGCATCGTAATCATCAGATATGAATTGAATAGTTTCCTCAAAAGTAGATCTAGTTATGGACATAAAATCATCACTTCTTTCGTTTGGCTCCCTCAAAATAGGAACACCTCCAAAGGTCCTGGCCAATTGCGCGTACGTGAATGCCCTCAGGAAATGTGCTTCTCCTTTTAAGACATCTACCTGTTGTTGGACAGTCTCTCTCTCACTCCCCTCGTATGCCTCTGGCACCCCGTCAATATTTGCAAGAAATACATTAATGGTCTGAATAGTTTGAAAATTTTCTCTCCAGGCAATTATTTCCTGAGAATCCCATTCCCTGACCCATGGCTGAAAATTATCAGCCGTTATGTTTCCCTGAACATAATTTTGAGATCCCCACGTGAATTCATGACGGACATTGTCTGAGACTGACTCTATCATTACAGGAGCATAACCCATACCAAGATCATCATAAGCCTTTAAAAGATAGGTATTAGCCAGGATAACATCAGACCATACAGCGGCATTAGAATATCGATCTGGGGCCGTTGCATCTAATACGTCGGTTTCGCACGCCTGCAAGAACAGCATAAGAAGTGCAAAAATTTTAATATTGTTCTTAAATTTTTTCATTATTCTTAAAATTAAAAAATTATTAAAGTTGTCTCATTTTGTTATAGACTTATTCTAACACCCAACGATATTACTCTCATCAATGGATAACTGGTATCAGTACCAAGTTCAGGGTCAAATATTTTACTCTTATTCCAAAGGAAAAACAAATTTTGTCCAGACACATAAATTTGAGCCATCTTGAGCCCTATTTTGCCACGCAGATCACTTGGAATTGTGTAAGATAACTGGGCGTTTTTCATTCGGCCATAATCTGTATTGGTATACGAATAATCTGTTATATGGCTTCCTCTCCAATATTCTTCTACTCTTTCAAACGCTCTGGGTTTAGTAGCATCTCTATTATCAGGAGTCCATCTTCCGGTGGCATCATATGCAAAATAATTTCCTCCAGTACCTTGCCTACCATCGTTGTACATCCTTCTCATGGCTGATCCCACTCCTTGGACAAGGGCGCTAAGACCCCAATTTTTGTATTTCAACTCAAAGGAAACGCCAAATGTGATTTCCGGATTGGCGGTTTCATCAAATAAAACTCTATCGTCATTGGTGATCTCCCCATCCCCATCATAATCTACTATAATTATGTCGCCTGGTTGCGCTCCCGGAACATGAGGCATGGAGTTTACATGATCTATGTCCCTAAAAATTCCAGCAGATTTATACAGTAATTCAGCACCTTGGGGATGTCCCGTACGCACCTGCCAAGGTACATTCCGAGCGGGTTCGTCAAACTCCACAATTTCATTCCGTGCAAATGCCAGATTTCCATTTATACCATATGAAAAATCCGAAAACTCATCATTGTATCCCAATACCACTTCAAAACCTTTACTATCAACTATTCCGAAATTTTCATCAGGCAAAGAAATCCCGGTAAATGCCGGCACCGAGGCATTTCTTTGAACCAGGATGTCACTCCGCCTTTGGTAAAAGGCGTTAACATCAAAATTAACTTTATTATTAAAAAACATGGATTCAAAGCCAGCATTATACATGTTAGCAACTTCCCAGGTTATGAATGGATTAGGAGTACTAGATTGATAAATACTATTTGAATATCCACGGTTTGAACCAAAAACGCCACCTGCACCAAAGGAATAACCAGTTACATATTGAAAAGGATCAACCAAATCATTTCCTAATTGACCCCATGAAGCTTTAAGCTTAAAAAAGTTAATAAAGCTTAAGTTGTCTTGCCAAAATTTCTCATTAGAGGCTCTCCATCCCAGAAGTACGGCAGGGAAATTCCCCCATCTACCATTTTCTTCCGAAAATCTCAACGATCCATCCCGGCGAAAGGTAAAGGAGAATAAATAGGTTTCTTTAAAATTGTAACTCAACCTTCCAAAATAATTTTCACGGGCATCTATCTCAACCCAGCCCGAATTATCTTTTTGATCATCACCTCCGGCAAACAAGTAAGGCAGTTTATCCGAAATAAAGAATCTACGAAAAGCTTCTATCCCCTGCGCCTTAAACTCAGAATTTTCGTATGCGACAAATGCACTAAAGTTATGGAAATCACCAAAGGTTTTTTCATAGTTTACTGTGAAGTTAAAGTTGGTGGTTCTGGTAGTTCCATAACTATCAGTCAATTGCGGCTCCGCATATCCTTTAGAAGACCCGACGAGAAAATCAGATCCATCCTCCCTTCCTGTATTTCCAGCTGCAAAATAGGCGTTTTCATCTAATGCATAAAGGGTCCATGGCTTCTGAAACAATTTTCTTTGTTGGAAAAACATGTCATAACCATAATAGCTTGACAGGGATAGACCCTCAACGCCAGGAACAATTAAATTAACCGAAAATTTATTATTCATCCTATAACGTTTGTCATCATCAAAACCAGTTTCAAATGAAGGAGTAACAACAGGGTTGTCACCATATTCGATATCAGGACCTGGTAAACCATTGGAATAAACCGCCACACTAGTGGGATAGGCTCGCAAAATGGAAGAAAAAATAGCCCCAGTAGGCCTGGTAGAATACATTCTATTCTCTTGCGAAGCCAAAATATTGATGTTAAAACTTAAGTATTCATTAGCTTCTATTCCTAAATTAGCATTTAAATTATACCTGTTGTACGATGTTGCAGAATTCTTGTAAATCCCGTCAGCAAATTCTTTTCCAAAAGAAGCGTAATACGTTACTGATTCACCACCACCTGCAGCTGACAAATTATGGCTTTGAGTAGTGCTATAATCTGCTAACGCTGCATCAAACCAGTTGGTATTTGGATGAGTCCATGGAAATTCACCGGAACGAAATCTCTCAATATCATCTAGGGAAAACCTCATGTTAGATTCATCAACTCCTCTATATGACTGATTTTCACGTATCATTTGTGCATAGGTTGGAGCATCGGCCATCTCAGGAAGCACTGTAGGCGTAAGAAACCCCTGATTGAAGCTGTAATTGAAAGTGGCCGCAGTGTTCTCTTTACCTCTTTTAGTTGTAACCAGTATTACACCGTTTGCAGCCCTAGCACCGTATATTGCCGCTGCTGCATCCTTAAGGACTGTTATACTTTCAACATCATTAGGATTTATTGAATTCAAATCTCTTCCCGGGATACCATCAACCACTATTAAAGGAGAAGAATTACCCAACGTAGCATTCCCTCTAATAGTTATATCAGCTGCATTGTTGCCAGGCTCACCGTTTCTTTGCTGAATAATCGCCCCGGGAAGCCGGCCCGCTAAAGCATTAGAAATATTAGATACAGGTGCTTGGGTAATTTGCTCGCTATTTACCGTTGATACAGACCCAATTACATTTTCCACCTTTTGGGAACCATAACCTATAACGACTACCTCCTCCAGTCCTGCCGCGGTATTTAACGTGATGGTCAGATTTGCTTGTCCTTCAAGTCTAATTTCTTTGGTTTCAAACCCAACATAGGAAATCATTAATGTCACATTTTCGTTTGGGACATTAATGGAAAAGTTGCCGTCCAAATCTGTGGTTACCCCATTTGAGGTCCCTTTTTCCAATATATTAGCCCCCGGCAGGGGTAATCCATTGTCATCTTTTACGATTCCTGTGACCGTAAACTGTACTTGTTTTTTTGTAGGCTCCACAACGGATAGTGGAGATGGAGTATATTCTTTTCTCTTTAACAATATCTTCCTGTCAAGAATTTCAACAGAGACATATTCCTCGGGAAAAAGACTTTCCAAAATTTTGAGAATATCTTCCTTTTCAACATTTAAAGAAACTTTTCGCTTTA
>JBDNGW010000040.1:0-1197 GCA_041689735.1 Leeuwenhoekiella sp.
CAGTATATGCGTACAAACACGATCCAAGAACCAGCGGTCGTGCGAAATTACCACCGCGCAGCCAGCAAAATTTTCCAATCCTTCTTCTAGTGCGCGTAACGTGTTAATATCTAGATCATTGGTAGGCTCATCCAGTAGCAGCACGTTGCCTTCTTCTTTGAGCGTCATGGCTAGGTGCAAGCGGTTGCGCTCGCCACCGGAAAGTTTGTCCACCTTTTTGTTCTGCTCGCTTCCGCTGAAATTAAAACGGCTCAGATATGCCCGACTATTGACCTCACGACCGCCCATCAACACAAGATCCTGACCATCACTGAAGTTTTCCCAAATGCTTTTTTCGAGATCAATATTGCTGTGCGCTTGATCTACGTAAGCGATTTTTGCGGTTTCCCCTACTTTAAAATTACCGGCATCAGCTTCCACCTCGCCCATGATCATTTTAAAAATAGTGGTTTTACCGGCACCGTTGGGCCCAATAATACCTACAATACCCGCCTGCGGAAGTTTAAAGTCTAGATTTTCATACAACAACTTATCGCCAAAGGCTTTGCTCACTCCCGTGGCATCAATCACATTGGTACCCAATCGCGGTCCGTTGGGAATATAGATCTCCAACTTGTCATCGGTCTGTTTTTGATCTTGGCTCATTAACTTATCATAGTTGTTGAGTCGGGCTTTTTGTTTGGCCTGGCGTCCTTTTGGCGCCATACGAACCCATTCCAATTCGCGTTCCAGCGTTTTTTGACGTTTTCCGGCCTGTTTTTGCTCTTGCGCGAGGCGTTTTGATTTCTGTTCCAACCAGGTGGAATAATTACCTTTCCAAGGAATACCTTCTCCCCTATCCAGTTCTAAAATCCAACCGGCCACATTATCCAGAAAATACCGGTCGTGGGTCACGGCAATCACGGTTCCTTTATATTGTGCCAAATGATGCTCAAGCCAGTGTACGCTCTCCGCATCCAAATGGTTAGTAGGTTCATCCAGCAGCAGCACATCTGGTTCCTGCAAAAGCAAACGGCATAAAGCCACACGACGCCGCTCCCCACCGGAAAGCACGCCGATTTTCTGATCTGAAGGTGGCGTGCGCAGCGCATCCATCGCCACTTCCAATTTATTGTCAAGTTCCCAGGCCCCACGCGCATCAATTTCATCCTGCAATTTTGCCTGGCGGTTCATGAGTTTTTCCATCTTATCGGCATC
>JBDNGW010000041.1:0-3686 GCA_041689735.1 Leeuwenhoekiella sp.
ACCACTTCAATGCCTTTAGAATTAAGCAGTTCTTTTACCTTTTTTTGAGTGGCTTTGTCCATTGTATAATGCATATTCCCTTCAATACTATTCCCTATCTTCTGGCCCGGATATGCTTCTACATATTTTAGGTCTATACTTGCGATTTTATCAAGGGTTTCAGCAAAAGTGAAATTTTTAAAAGTATAGGCCTGGGATCCAAGTTTCCAGTCCAAAACATTATCTGAATATTTTTCCTGGGCAATCAGGGGTTGCAGCAGCATTATCATTATGACTAAAAAAAGATTTTTATTTTTCATGGGTTCCGGTTTATTTATATTTATGGAAATTAGCGATTGATATTCAGTTATTCAGAAAAAAATAAACTTATTGAGTTAAAGATTTCCTTTGTTCATTTCCTTCACTGCATAATCTACAGCTCTTGCCGTGAGAGCCATATAAGTGAGGGATGGGTTTTGTGTTCCCGTAGAGGTCATGCAGGCTCCATCTGTAACAAACACATTTTTACAGGTATGTAACTGGTTCCATTCGTTGAGCAGGGAGGTTTTAGGGTTGCGACCCATTCTCACCCCTCCCATTTCGTGAATATCCAGTCCAGGGGCTTGTTTGGTATCATGCGTTCTTATATTGGTAAAACCGGCATTTTCAAACATTTCTGTCATTTGTTCAAAATAATCCTGGATCATGAGCTCATCGTTCTCATCGTAATCTACAGAAATATTGATCAGGGGAATTCCCCAAGCATCTTTCCTGGTCTCATCAAGACTCACAAAATTTGATTCTTTTGGGATGGTTTCCCCCATCATATGGCTGCCTACCCTCCATGGACCCAGTTTCAAACTAAGCAAATTTTCTTTTAAGTTAACTCCAATACCATCGGTGTTACTCACACGGGTTCTATTGGTAGACAAACCTGCTGCATAACCGCGTTTAAAATTGGTTTCCTGCTTGCGCACATTCCTAAAACGGGGAATATACCCACTGGTAGGACTTTTCCCATCGGTAGTAAAATCCAGCAACCCGTTATATTCTGCCTGAATTTTTGCCCTGTAATTGTGAAAGGCCACGTATTTTCCCAACAAGCCGTTGTCATTACCAAGACCATTTGGAAACCTTTCAGACTTGGAATTAAGTAAGATAAGATTTGTATTTATTGCCGATGCATTTACAAAGACAATTTTTGAAAAGTATTCTGTAGTTTCTTTGGTATTGGCATCAATTACCCGCACCCCGGTCACCTTTTGCAGTTTTTCATCATAGATCAAAGATTCTACAACCGCATGCGGTCTTAAGGTGAGATTTCCGGTTTTCTGAGCCCAGGGAATGGTAGAAGAATTGCTGCTGAAGTAACCCCCGTAAGGACACCCCCTTTGACAAATGGTCCTGTTCTGGCACTGCGCCCTACCCTGCTCCGCGTGAATTGGCTGCTGTTCAGAAATATGCGCACAACGAGCCACGATCACGTGGCGATCCTCATAATTTTCAGCGACATGATTTTTGAAGTACAATTCCACTTTGGTCAATTCATAAGGAGGTAAGAATTCCCCATCTGGCAGTTCTTCCAGACCATCTTTATTTCCGGAGATCCCGGCAAATTTTTCCACGTGACTGTACCATGGTGCCAGGTCTTTATATCGAATAGGCCAATCTACCGCAAAACCATCTTTTACAGGCCCTTCAAAATCAAAATCGCTCCAACGCTGCACCTGCCTGGCCCACAGCAAAGATTTACCTCCTACCTGATATCCTTTGATCCAGTCAAAGGCTTTCTCCTGTACATAAGGGTGTTCCTCATCTTTTACAAAGAAATGAGCAGCATCTTCGTGAAAAGCGTAACATTTGCTAACTATTGGATTTTCTTCAATCATTTTAAAAGGCAGTTGCCCGCGATGCTCCATATCCCAGGGGTTCATATGGGTGGTAGGATAGTCTAATATATGCTTCACATCCCTACCCCTTTCTAAAACCAGGGTTTTAAGTCCTTTTTCTGTCAATTCCTTAGCTGCCCATCCCCCGCTTATACCGGAGCCAATAACAATGGCATCAAAGGTGTTTTCTTCTATTGTTTTAGTATTGATATTATTCATTATGCGTTGGTGTAAATGGATTGACTCACAGGAAAACTTCCATGAAACCTGGAAGGCACCAATTCATAATCTGTATGGTTCTCCAAAACATATTGCGAACTCCTATAACCCGCCATAGCAAGTCCTTTGACAAAAGCTACAAAATTGATCTTTTTCTCCGGTACGATTTCAGTTGCTTCCATAGTACATAAAACGTCATTGCGCTCTGCATCTGTAATCTCTATAAAGGGATTGCCGTACATATCTTCAGAAGCAAGGTTTATCTCTCTGAATCCTGTTAAAAACTCTGCTTTGACCTCTTCATTATAGCAGTCTTTAACCATGAGGCTTATAAATTTTTCTACTCCAAGCTCTTTTGCGCCGGGAGTATCTGTTTTAGGGATGATTGTGTCCACTATTTCCTGAAGCTGTAATCGTTGTTCCCCAGTGAGGAAGCCGTCATCTTCCGGTAATTCTTCAGCATTCCAGCAATCCATCCACAGGGGAATGGTTGCCAGGCCTATTGCTGAAATTCCAAATGTTTTTAAAAGGGTTCTTCTTTTCATAACATGTTTTTCAAATTAAAAATGAACGGCTTTCCCAACTGCATTATTTTATAAACCAACTTCTCGCCGCCGAGATGTTGTTTAAAGAACTTCCAATTCTCCCGCGCTACATTCCCGCCTAATTCCAGGCCTCAAAAGACGGGTAAAATTAAATGTATAGAAAGGATAACTAAACCTGTCTTTCCTGATCTTTACCCGGCGGCCGGAACATAACCTGAAACCCGGAAATTGGTTTTTCTCCTATTTTTCTGGTTTCCCATTCAATTTCAGGAGTGGGGTGAAAATGAATTCCCATTTGCTGTAACCTTAAGCCGTGATATTTCAAACGATCTTTAAAATCTGAAAAATTCCGAAGGTTTTCTGCAGTCCATCCCACCTCGGCAACGGCCAGGGTTCTTGGCCAAAAACGGTCATCCAGCATTTGATCATTCAACACATGCTCTTTCCAAATATTTCTTATCTAATAGAATTTTAACTGTCATTCAAATAAAACAAGATATTTTGTTAAAAGCAAAAATTCATGCTTATAATTCGTAAATGACAGGAAAACTTATTGTACATCCGTTTAATGTCCACTCGCTGTAATACTTGCTATTACTACTATCAAAGATACAATCATCAAAATACCTCCTGTTGAATTTATAAACATAATCACTAAGGTATAGCTGCACGTATTTTTTCTTGATCTCATGATATGCTCCCACAAATCTCATCCTTGCTCTGGGAATAAACAATCTTATCGAAAGTGCAATATTTTTTATATAAGAAAGGAATAACAAGCAACCTACAATATTAAAGTTTTTTCAACTTAATATTTCTCCAATATACTTTAATACCCCCGCCAGCGTGTATTTGCAAGGCAATTTTACCGTTCGCTGCTCCGATTTTCTCATCAGAAAAATCGACCATCCCCACGCCGTTTAACCAACTGGTTACTTGGTTGCCTTTTACCTTTATTTTTAACTTATTCCATTCCCCATATTTAAGGACATCTTCTTTTTTTGGGGCTGGCTTAACCAACCAACCACGGCCATAGGATTCATAAATACCACCA
>JBDNGW010000042.1:0-2974 GCA_041689735.1 Leeuwenhoekiella sp.
AATTAACAGTGATCAATTTTGAATTCTGAATTGTGAATTGAAGCGGAGGATGAAAAGATAAAAGATAAAAGCGATTTACAATTAGCAATGAACAGTGATTAATTTTGAATTCTGAATTAAAGCGGAGGATGAAAAGATTAAGAGAAAAAAGAGAAGAGTCAATCGTGAAATGAAAACTGACAAATGATACCTGAGATTTGGAATTTTCATTGAAACTGAAAACTGCTATTAAAAACTGCTATTAAAAACTGAGAATAAACACTGCGACTGTGAACTGAGACTGCAACTGAGACTGAGACTGCAACTGAGACTGAAAACTGAGACTGCGAAGGACAATTTTCTATCAAAAAATACGGTTTTATTCATTGTTTACTCAATTTCGACCATTGTAAGTTGAATTTCTGCTGAATGATTATTTTCAATATCAATATTATTTTCAATAATAATAAAGACAACCAAACTTAAATCCAAAACCATGAGAATAGATTTGAGAAGCGATACGTTGACCCGGCCCACACCACAAATGCTAGAGGTGATCATGAGTGCAAAAGTGGGGGATGATGTGTATAAAGAAGATCCCACTGTAAATGCGCTAGAAGAAAAAATAGCAGATCTTTTTGGAATGGATGCCGCTTTGTATTTTCCCACGGGGAGCATGACCAACCAGGCCGCGATAAAAATGCATACTCAGCCCGGTGAACAGCTTATTGCCGATAAGTATGCGCATGTTTATAATTATGAGGGCGGTGGGGTTTCTTTTAACAGCGGTGTCTCTTGCCGGTTGGTGGACGGGACGCGTGGCATGATGACCGCAGATCAGGTAAAAGCCTGTATAAATCCGCCAGACTTTTACCACAGTCCGTTGACATCGCTTGTTTGCCTTGAGAATACGACTAACAAAGGTGGCGGTGCATGCTATGATTTCAGCGAAATTTTAGAGATAAAAAAAGTATGCGAAGATCATGGATTGGGACTTCATCTGGACGGCGCCCGTCTTTGGAACGCGCTTGTTGCAACAGATGAATCGCCCAAAGATTACGGGAGCGTTTTCGATACCATTTCGGTGTGTCTTTCTAAAGGTCTTGGTGCTCCTATGGGTTCTGTTCTGGTGGGAAAGCAAGAATTGATGAATAAGGCTATGCGCGTACGTAAGGTGCTGGGTGGCGGTATGCGACAAGGTGGTTATATGGCCGCAGCCGGTATTTATGCCATAGATCACCACTGGCAGCGTATGGAAGAAGATCATAAACGGGCCAAAGAACTCGCGGATACTCTCAAAAAAAATGAGGCGGTGGCCGATGTAGATCCCGTAGAAACAAATATTTTAATATTTAATCTAAAACCCGAAGTGGATGAAAATTCTTTTTTAAATATTTTAAAAGAGAATGATATTCACATTAGCAGTTTAGGCCCGGGCAAATTACGTATGGTTACACATTATGATTATACACAAGAAATGCATGAAAAACTGCTCGATTTTTTTCAAAATCAATCGATTTTAGCTAAAAAATGATCATTTATCATCACTTTAATAAACTTTATAAGGTTTAGTCTTCTCCTATTCTTTTTATTTTTTTGCATTTAATTTTTTGGTCAATGCCAAAATTTTGATACAGTTTATCTAGAAAATCAAACAGAAGTCAGTTTAAACAAGCTCATATCTAGATCCTTACAATGACGCTGTCTAAAAAGGTTTTCCAATGTTCAAAACTTTGGAAAAACGTAATATATGTATAGGGTAGCTACCGACAAGGCAGGTTCTTTATCCGAAGAGCTGGTTGAGGCCTTCTTGTTGGCTTTTGATGAAGATTGTTTTATATGTATACGTGTGATCAAGCCAGCAACCTACAACCGCCCCTCTTTCAGCAGAGCTTAAATTTTCCCCTCCTTGTAAAGAAGGGGAGCCTTACTACCATTGCCTTGTTCAGTCTTCAATTTGTATGACCTGTTTTGGAGTGACCTGCAAAGTGCCTACCAACGGGCGAGCTACTTTTTACAATATATTTCTGAAATGCTGTGAATGAATTTATTGAATGCTATATTTTCTGCAAAGTTTTAAAATTTAAAACCGTTGAGCGCTGTTTATCAATCGATTTTAAGGGGCGTTTTTATTATTGACAGTTTTATTATTAAGATGTGTATATAGGTAGGCCTTGGCAGGCAGGCATGGCGCTATCTGGAAAGCTTTTCCAAAGATCAAAACTTTGGAAAAGATGGACTTGTCTTCTAGCCTCTGCCTGAAAGCAGATTTAAAATATAGATTTGAGGGCATTAAAGCCAAGCATTAGCTAATCAATATGCATTTTCCGGTAGCGCGCCTGTATAAACATAAAAATCGCATAAGACACGAGACCCAGGGCGACTACGCCAAGCACAATCGCGCCAAACTGATTCTCTAAAAATTGAAAGGCCTGTGTTTTTCCACCCGCATCGGTGGCGCTGGCTTGCCATGCCGCTTTAAGGAGCAGGTAGGCAATAATTGCGCCCACGATTCCTCGGGCGGTAAAACCGATTTTTCCAGAGCGTATTAGAATTTTTTGCTTCGTGCTATCTAGTCCTGATTCTTCTAGCTTTTCCCTGAATTTGCCAGAATAGGCCATATAAAACTGAAAGATCGCATTTCCGGCAAAAATTAGGCCTGCAATTCCTACTAAGATTTGACCATATTCATTTTCCAATGCTTTGGAAACCATATCTTTTTTGCCGCCAGATCCAGAAGAACTGGCGTCCAATATGATTTTTATGGCAGAATAGGCAATAAACCCATAAATCAAACCACTTACAAAATAACCCAGGCGTTGCGCGATCCCTTTAGAATCTGTTAAGAAATAAAGTGACCGAATTATAGGCAGTTATTTTGTTTGACCACAAGGCGAAAAACGCAGGCATAGCCGTAGCTATGACGAGTATTTTCAACGCAGTGGGCGAGCAAAAGAACAAGTAGAAACGGGCAGGTTATTTCTATACAGATCCT
>JBDNGW010000043.1:0-3107 GCA_041689735.1 Leeuwenhoekiella sp.
AACAGCGCGAAAAATCACCGAATCCCACCAAAAATTCACCCCGTTCTAAAATGTATGATTTTTTAGAGTAAAATAATACGTCGCCGCACCAGAATTTTGCCACCGAAAATGGGAAACAACGGGTTTTCTGGCAGACACTATTTAGCCAACCATAAGTATAGCCATTTCCGCGGTCTGCGTAAGGACTGCCGCTATCCTTGCTGTAACCCGTAGGCGCAGCTGTTGCAACATCGGAAAAATTGATAAATACAGGATCAAAATCAGCGGAAGGTGCATCATCTGCTATTACTTTAAAACTTTCAAAAGCATAGTTGACGGCCGCATTTATTTCCCGTCTTTTTGAAGTCATTACTCCTGCAAAAGTCAAATCACTGTATGCACTGTTTCCCTGAATTAAAGAATTTGGAAGCGGCAAAGATCCAATCTTTATTTCGATGCCACTGTTTATTGAATAATAAGCCGTAAGCAGATCATTATCTTTATCCACATAAATTCTCAACGATAAATTTCCGGTTTGCACACCATTAACAGCATCTATTTTCACCGATTGCGCATTTGAGTCGGATACTGCATCAACTTCTGTGAGCAGCTGCAAGCTCGAACCATTTAGAACTACAAGCTTTGCATAATTATCTTCGTTAAGGCCAAACCAAAGACCGGCTTGTTCAAAATTAAGGCTCGTATCTGAATACGGGTTGGCTATGATCGTGTTTAGACTGAAATTGCCTCCTGCACCGGCATCTATACCTACTCCCAGTATATTTATTTGAGAGTTAACATCCGTTCTTGTTCCGGTGCCCGTTCCGTTTTTGATGAATGCAAGACCATTGGCCGCATTTAAAATCATCCTTCCATTGGAAAAAGAAATCCGACCAGGTTCATAACCGGGAACCTCAGGATAACTTACTGCACCATCTACCGCAATACGTGAAGATGGATTATCTACCATGGTAAATCCAGTATTTGACAAACCGCCCTCGTCACCCGTAAAGGAAAGCGCATAGGGTAAGGATACCTCAAGAGCATCACAATCAAATGTAGAAATAGGGTTACATCCCGCAATGGCCACACCAGCAGGCTTGATGTTACGGGCAATAACTACAATATCCTGATAATCAAAACCACTTACATGCTCCTCGGTAGCGATAATATAGGCGTTTTCTTCCATTGGCATAGGATAGACGCGCACATGATGTGGGATCGCTCCGTCAAAAGTGTTCAGCGCATCTTCGCTAAAAAGCATGCGGTTATTAAAAAATGGCCATTTACTGTAAAAACCGAAAGTTGCAGTACCCGGGTCAAAAGATGTAGAACCATCAACTTCCGGGTTCAATCTTTGACCATTACCCGCGGTATTGCCCACCGTAAATATTTCATTCACTGCTGAGGCATCACCACTTGAATACCAACCAAAAGCGGTAACGGGATCATTGTTTTCTGGACCAAAAGCGCTCAGTACCTCTAAGGTTACCTCCCCAGAGGAAGCTCTTTCAAAACGCTTAATGGATAGTTCATCACCTAAAAGGTCATTGTATGTTTTTCCGCTTGGCAGATCGATCTTATTGGTTGCAGTGTTATTATCGCCTACAGCGATAGCATCTTTACCCAATTGTGTATCGAACACCCATTGTAAGGATGGCTCATTATCCCCACCGGTGCCTTTCTTCCCAAGACCGTTCAGTTTTATGCTCATAGCATCGACATCCGTTGCCGTTACCGTCAACGAAGCATATTTAGGGCCTACTGTCAATGGGTTGAAAACAACTTGAAATGTAGCTGTTTGCTGCGCATCTATGGTGTTTGGTATATTGATTACCGCAAAGTCTGTCGCATTGTCTCCGGTAATTTCCATTTGAATACCGGTCAATGCTGCGTCACCATCGTTTGAAATAGTTACTTCTTGCGTAAATGGCGCGTTACCGTTGACAATGGCATCACCTACCACTCTCTGCGGTGAGAGCGACATTAAAGGAAATGCTGGCACATTCACGACGTTATCTTCGGTAACAACCTGAGTATAACCCGACGCCAGACGTACTGGGCCTAATTTTCCGTTGTTGATACCATTAGAACCTATGAATATACGGCCTAAACGTGGGGTTCCTTGAACATTATGTGTTCCTGCGGCTGTCCATTGCGTTTCTGCAAGGTTAATTTTGGGATCAAGGGTCCAGGAATAGGTGATGGTATTTTGGCCATCCCAGATACCCTGTACAACAAATTGAATGGTTTCACCTGCGACTATTTCCATATTTCCCTGATCTGAGCCCGAAGCGCCCAGACCGATTCTGGCTAAAAGGGTGTTGCCCGGTCCTTTGGCAATCTGCTGGCGCACCCATTGATCCCCGTTTACTGCATCATCCACCCTTATGGCCGTACGTATCCTATCCCCTCCATTTGCGCCTAAATTGGCCACATTGAAGTAGCTGTTAAAGTAGAACGGCTGACCTGCGGTCAAAGCAACGGGGTTATTGGTTAGCGTCTCAAAATCGTGGGTCTGTGATCCCCCTGAGAAATCCAGACTATAAGTGGTATGCTGACTAAGGCCTTCATTTAGTATAGGTATGGCGGCATTATTTGCATTTTCCCTTGACCAGGCACCACCAGAAATTTCATGTAGATTACCAATTCCATAGGTATTAAAATCCTCTATATAAGCAAAACTGGCAAGTGCGGCTTCTGTCACACGGACTGACCAGTCCTGTACTGTTCCATCTTCAGCAGTGACGCTATAACTCACTGGGCTGGTAAAATCTTGTGCGATCCCAGAGGCTGGGCTTAGCACTGCACCTTCCGAAATTGTTATTGTAGGAGATAAAGCATTAACAGCCGTACCTTTTGCTACTTCAATATCGACCAGATGTCCTTCCAGATTGATAACCGCCGGTCCTGTTGCTTCAGCAAGATCAAAAGATGCGATATCATTCTGATCACTTGCCGCTTGTGCAGGAGTGACATTAAGTATCTGTTTAGAAATAACCTGCCCATTTCTATGGGTTCTTTTGCCCAGCAACTGCGTTGAAAATACTCGCCATAGCTACGGCTATGTCTGCGTTTTTCGCCTTGTTGATGAACAAAATAACTGCCTATAATTCGGTCACTTTATT
>JBDNGW010000044.1:0-2233 GCA_041689735.1 Leeuwenhoekiella sp.
AGATCCATGAGGACCTGGAGTCTTTGGAGATTAAAATAGAGGAACTGATTGAAAGCGCTGAAAATCAAATTATTAAATCCGTTACCGGATATGACTTTTACTTGAATGCTTTTTCCAGTGTTTTTAAAGACTAAATGGTATGAGCACTTTAAAAAAATCCTATACTAAAGGCGACATCATTGAAGTTACGATGAAGGATATCTACTTGAAATCCGCAAATGCACCGAGCTTTGTACTTCTTTACAATACTTCTTTTTATAAATTTATTGGAATGGAAAACCTTAACATAAAGGGAATGGAGAATTTAACCCAAGACCCATTTCATTCCAACAAGGAGATAGTGTCATATCCGACTTTCATTAATTAGCTGAGCAACCTCTTTGGAAGGAATTTCAGATCTGTTCGTCATAAAGTTTGAAGCAAAACAAAACACAACTTTTAACTTAAAGTCGATTAATGGAATTTTGGTTGATTAAGATTTAAATATTGTAAAGTTTTAAGGTAGTTGTAATTTTAATATGTTACAAGCCTGAAACTGAATAACGTAAATAAATTGAAATAAAACTACTACTTTTAAGTGAACGATTTACATATAACAATATAGAAATGGACCGAAGAAAATTCATCAACGCTTCCGCGTTGGCAGCTGGGGCTGCCCTCTTCACAGGACTAGAATCAACTGCAAATAGCCCTGAAAAAAGGGAAAAGAAAATTAGCGAAGTGAAACTGGCCTCCGCGAAGCAAGGTATTTCACCCATTTTAATTGAAGAAATCAAAAGTAGGATCGACAAGGCACAACGATTGATGCAAGAACAGCAAATCGGTGCCTTGCTTTTGGATTCAGGAACATCGTTAAAATATTTTACCGGGCTATCTTGGGGGCAAAGTGAGCGTCCCATGATTACCGTCATTCCTGCAGCCGGTGAAATCAGTTATATCTGTCCCGCTTTTGAAGCCCCACGTCTCAAAGAGAGAATCAAGGTGGGTTTTAAAATATATCCGTGGGAAGAGGATGAGAACCCGTATGCTCAAGTCGCCTTGGCGCTTAACAATGCCAGCGTCGCTAATGGCAAAGTGGGGGTAGAGGAGCGTTTGCGTTTCTTTATTTATGACGGAATAAAAAAAGCGGCACAAAACATAGAATTGGTTAGTGGGGATTCAATTACCATACCTTGCAGGATCATAAAATCGACTTCGGAAATTGCTCTTATGCAAAGGGCAACGGACATTACCATTCGCGCCATTCAGATTGGGCTAGGAGTATTGAAAGTTGGCTCGAGACCCTCTGACTTTAGCAATGCGGTTGTAAAGTTCCATAGAGATATGGGAGCGTCCCATAAATTTGCTTTGGCCAATTTTGCGGAAGCATCGGCTTTTCCACATGGCAGTACTAAGCTCCAGGTCCTGAAAAAAGGGGACGTGGTCCTAGTGGATTGTGGCTGCTCCTTTGAAGATTATGAATCTGATATCAGCCGTACCATTGTGTTCGGTGCGGCACCGACAAAACGCCAGCAAGAAATTTGGGACTTGGAGAAGAAGGCCCAAGCGGCGGGGTTCGCTGCGGCCCAGTTAGAGGCTCCTCTGGGAAATGTAGATGCCGCCGCAAGAAAGGTAATCACCGATGCTGGTTTTGGACCTGGTTATAAATTGCCAGGGCTGCCACATAGAACGGGTCATGGTATAGGAATGGACGGGCATGAATGGGGCAATGCCCTAAGGGGAAATAAACGAATCTTAGAACAGGGCATGTGCTTTAGTATAGAGCCTAATATTTCGATTGTAGGGGAGTTCGGTGTACGGCATGAAGACTGTGTTTATATGACCACCGAAGGGCCTAAATGGTTTTCACAACCCAGTCCATCCATTGACAAACCCTTTGTGGTGTGAAGAATGCAAACCCTTAACGGTAAGTATGATTACCTAAATTAGCACAATATTCTTTAATCAAAATCGACAATTTCGGGAAATTCTTCCACTACTTGTATCGAGAAGGTTCATTTGTATGGTCATGCTTATCTGTTCCCGATACTACTTTATCGATCGATTTAACTTATATTTTTGGCGTTATTATTTATTTTTTTATCTATAAAATCTAAGTACATGACAAAAATGAGAATACATTTATAACATCTTGTTTTAGAGCATTTAAGAAAAGCCCCATAAGATGATCCAGTCCATATTTGAATATACTTTTCGCCTTCCTTCCATGTTTTTTTATGGGTATGGGCTTTAT
>JBDNGW010000045.1:0-3924 GCA_041689735.1 Leeuwenhoekiella sp.
ATTAAATTCATAAATCGTCACCCCGCTTCGCAATTTCGGCTGAATATAGGTCGATTTTGGGGGCATTTTTAGATTGGCATCGGCAATTGCTTTGATCTCACCCATAGTGGGCGGAAGCAGGCTGAAACCTACCGCATACGCTCCAGAATCTACCTGTTCCTTCACCTGTACCATATCGTTTTTGCCAGCTTCATACGCAATACGGCTGTCATTGCGCAAATCGTCAACTTGCAATATTGGTTTTAAAATAGTGGTGTATAAAATCTGCGTATCCAGCGCCTCGAGGGCATTATCAAAATTTCGGTGTCTTTTGCGCAGTGTAAGTGAGTAGAATTCACCGTCCAAATACATACAAAAATTGTGAGGTATTTTGGGTTCATAGTATTCGCCACTGCGATTTTCGATCTTATAATAATGATCCAGTGCGATGAGAAAACCTTCACTGTCCAAGCCGTTCAGATCTGTGACCAAACGACTGAAACCGTGCATGCGCAGCTGGGATTCCGGAAGGAGATAACACATAAAAAAGTTATAGGGCTCGTTGCCGTCATGCAATTTATTGTCCTTTTTTAAATCTTCGGGCAAGTAGGTACGACGAACTTGATCTATGATGCCCGTCTGCGATATAGACCGAATTAATGGTGCTGAACAACTGCGTGATTTCCGTTAGCAGATCAGCGTCAAGAACTGGCCACAAGTAATGGGTGTCGCGGTAGGTCGTTGTAAACTCATATTCCGCCCTGTCGGTCATAACGTGTTCATAAATAGCACGTAGCGCATCGTTATCGGGATAGGTAAGCAGTACTGCGTCAGCGTTAAAACCTACTGTTTTTAAATAATCCTTAAAAAGCTCTTCCCGTACCTGTAGGGTGTTTTCATGTTTTTTAATCACGTTACTGGCATAATCTGCCACACTTGCGGCGGCCACAAGCCCCACAAATTCCTGTTCATCCTTATCTACAATTTTATAAATATAATAGGCAGCAGCTTTTTCTTGAATAAAGATACCATCTTCCTTAAATTCCTGATAGCGGTTGCGCACCAGTTCAAAACGTTCATTGCCAGTAATTTCCTTATGGTATTTATAGCCTGGGTTTACAATATGCAAAAACGAGAATGGATTATTGTCAAGCCTGGCCTCGCGTTCAGCTTTTGTATAGGTTTCATAAGACCTTGCCGCGATAAGGCTGACTTTATCGCGGGTAGGACGTACGGCTTTGAAGGGTTTAATATTCAATGGAAAACATTCAGATTAGCTAAAAAAAATCAGGCGAATTGGGTTGCTACGACTTCCGCTTTTTTACTTTCGCTGTAATCGTAAAAACCTTCTTTGGACTTCACGCCTGTTTTACCTGCGCGTACCATGTTGACGAGCAGCGGACAAGGAGCATATTTCGGGTTTTTAAAACCTTCGTAAAGTACGTCCATAATCGCTAGGCAGACGTCGAGTCCTATAAAATCTGCCAATTGCAACGGCCCCATGGGATGCGCCATGCCCAGTTTCATCACGGTGTCAATTTCTTGAACCCCGGCCACGCCGTGGTAAAGCGTTTCTATGGCTTCGTTGATCATGGGCATCAAAATACGATTGGCCACAAAACCCGGATAATCGTTCACTTCTACGGGCGTTTTGCCCAGCTGCTCACCCAGACTCATGATCGTGCTGGTCGTACTCTCACTGGTATTGTAACCGCGAATGATTTCGACAAGCTTCATGATGGGGACTGGGTTCATAAAGTGCATACCGATAACCTGCTCCGGTCGCTTAGTCTGGGCGGCAAGTTGGGTGATGGAAATAGAAGAAGTATTTGTAGCAAGGATCGTTGTAGATGGGCAATACTGATCCAATTTTTTAAAGATTTCGGTTTTTATCTGTAGGTTTTCGCTTGCCGCTTCTACTACAAGATCTGCTTTTTTTACCGCGTTTTCCAAATTAGAAATCGGGATAATGCGTGTCAAGATCTCGTTTTTTTCAGCTTCGGAAATGACTTCTTTGATCACTTGTCGATCTAGGTTTTTTGAGATAGTGGACATGCCATTTTTCAGCGAATCTTCATTAATGTCCACTAATTGAACTGTAAAACCACTCTGTGCAAAAGTATGTGCAATACCATTGCCCATGGTTCCTGCCCCTATTACTGCTATATTTTTCATGCGTTATATTTAATTTTAAAAAGTGTTTTTGATGTACCGGTTATTGAAAGTCTCCACCTATAGATCATCGATGACGAGCATGGCGACCCGAAGCGCTTCCGTGCCCTGTTCAAGCGTTATGGTGGGCGTTGTATTATTGTTTATCGCATCCGCGAAAGATTCCAGTTCGTCCAGGATGGCATTGTTTTCTGAAACATCTGGATTTTCAAAATAAATCTGTTTTTTGACACCTTCCGCGTTCTGAAGGATCATGGCAAATTCATCTGGTTTTTGTGGAGCGTCCTTCATGCGCACCACTTCACATTTCTTCTCTAGAAAATCAACCGAAATATAGGCGTCGCGTTGAAAAAATCGTGCTTTACGCATTTTTTTCATCGATATTCGACTGGCGGTAAGATTGGCCACACAGCCATTTTCAAACTCTATGCGGGCGTTTGCAATATCTGGCGTATCACTGATTACGGAAACCCCTGAGGCCGCAACATGTTTTACCGGACTTTTCACCACGCTGAGTATGGCGTCAATATCATGGATCATAAGGTCGAGCACCACGGGAACATCGGTACCGCGGGGATTGAATTCCGCTAGGCGGTGCGCTTCAATAAACATCGGGTTTTCTATTATATTCTTTACGGCAAGAAACGCTGGGTTAAAGCGTTCGACATGTCCCACTTGTCCAAGAACCTGGTGCTTTTCGGCCAATTTTTTGAGTAGGATTGCTTCGTCAACGGTCTCTGTAATGGGCTTTTCTATAAATACATGTTTTCCGGCTTTGATGACAGCTTCCGCGCAGTCATAATGATGACTGGTAGGAGTGACCACCACAACCATATCGCAAGCATCAATAAGAGCATGTATATTTTTAAAGGGAGTATATCCAAATTCCTTTATAGTGGCTTCCGTTGCGCCCGAGGCCTCATCATAAAAGCCCATGAGTTCATATTTATCAGATTGTTGAAGGAGTTTTAAATGTATTCTTCCGAGGTGGCCCGCACCCAGAACGCCAGCTTTGATCATAGGTTTTCGTTTTACACAAAAATAAGGTTTCTGGTTAAGATTTGGGGTTGTAATAAAATAAAGTATGTAGAATTGAAAATGTTATTTTGTGCAGTAACAACCTGCCTGCCGGCAAAGGCAGGGGTAAAAAACGCAGCTTTAGCCGTAGCCAAAGCGAGGCTTTTTAACGAAGTTAGTGTGCAAAAGAACAAGTCAAAATGTATAGGTAATTCATTACAAGCCCTTAGCTATTAATTTGACTGCTATGGAAGTATCATTTGTTTAAACAATATCGCTCCACATTGAATCCTAATACAAGATTATTTTTCTAATTTTGGCAATTGGGATATACCTCTGTCAAAAAAAGTGGAAAATAATCTTAGAAAATACAGCCGCTTTTAAACAGTTTAGGACTTCCATTTAAAATCGGTATATTTGGATAAAGTCATTAACAAATAACATGCTTAATAAACAAGACATAATAGCGTATTTAGCGACCAATAAATCGCGTTTTATGGAGGAATACCATTTGGTTAAAATTGGTGTTTTTGGCTCTGTGGCTCGAGAAGAGCAGACTGAGGATAGTGATATAGATATAATTGTTGAATTTAAGGAAAATACCATGGATTTATATGAATTAAAACAAAAACTCAAAAAAGAACTTCAGATAAATTTTAACCGTCCAATAGATATTTGCCGTGAGAAATACGTAAAGTCCGCATTTAAAAAACAGATCTTATCAGAAGCGGCTTATGTCTAAAATATCTCAAAAAG
>JBDNGW010000046.1:0-1502 GCA_041689735.1 Leeuwenhoekiella sp.
CGCAGTGGGCGAGCAAAAGAACAAGTAGAAACGGGCAGGTTATTTCTATACAGATCCTTAGTTTTACGGTCTAAAATAATCAACTAATGAAAAGCATACAAAAACTACTACTATTCACGCTAATTCTCACATTTTCATCTTTGGCGAGGGGGCAAAATAATACACATAAAAAAACCAAACTCGTTGTAGGAATTGTCGTAGACCAGATGCGCTACGATTACCTGACCCGTTTTGCTGCAAAATATGGAGATAATGGCTTTAAACGGCTCATAAATGACGGTTTTAGCTGCAATAATAACCATTTTAATTTCATGCCCACGTTTACCGGCCCCGGTCATGCTTCTATTTTTACCGGTACCACGCCCAGAACGCACGGGATCATATCCAATGACTGGTATAATAAATTTGAGAAAAAGTCAGTGTACTGTGTTGAAGACAGTTCAGTACGTTCCGTTGGGACAAGAACTTCGGCTGGTGAGATGTCGCCACATCGCATGAAGACCACTACGGTCTCAGATCAAAATAGGCTGCACACACAAATGCGCGGTAAAACCATAGGTGTATCCTTAAAAGACCGCGGCGCCATATTGCCGGCCGGTCATACCGCAAATGCCGCCTATTGGTTTCAAGGCAGGGAAGAGGGCAATTTTATCACCAGTAGCTATTATATGGAAAATCTTCCCAAATGGGTAACTGATTTTAATTCTTCCGCGAAAGCGAAAAGTTACTTGCGCCCATGGGAAACTTTGCTAGATATCAACACGTATACCGAAAGCGGCCCAGATCTTAACGATTTTGAGGGTGGTTTTGAGGGCAAGGAAACTGCTACTTTTCCATATGATTTGGGCGCTTTAAACCCAACGAATGGAGGTTATGATATTTTGAAAGTTACGCCGTACGGAAACAGTTTGTTAGTTGATTTTGCCATTGAAGCAATAGACGGCGAACAATTGGGCGCCGATGCCGACACAGATTTTCTAACCGTGAGTTTTAGCAGTACGGATTATGTAGGGCACAATTTTGGTGTAAATTCTAAAGAGATAGAAGACACTTATGTTCGTCTTGACCGTGACCTGGGCCGCCTGCTTGATACGCTTGATGAAAAAGTGGGTAAGGGGCAGTATACCGTTTTTCTTACCGCAGACCACGGTGCGGTAAATGTACCAAGCTATCTGGAAAGTGTTAAAATTCCCAGCGGTTATTTTGATTCCGACAGTTTTGATCAAGCGGTTCGCGATTTCGTATCCACTACGTATGGCCGAGACGATCTTATAGAGGATATTTCTAATTATCAGGTGTTTTTTAGTTATAAAGTGCTTTCAGACAATAGCATTGACGCCGAAGAACTTCAGAAAAAAATTGCGCATTTTGCCCTGCAACATGAACAGGTAAATAAAGTATATACTCGCTCCCAACTGGAACAGGCCGGTTATAACGGTGGGATGGAAGAGCTTGTGGAAAACGGTTTTGACCAGAAACGCAGCGGCGATGTTTTTGTGATC
>JBDNGW010000047.1:0-6783 GCA_041689735.1 Leeuwenhoekiella sp.
CCCCTCCTTGAAAAGGAGGGGAGCGTGGAGCGCGATCGTGTCCTACTTTGATTTTTTTTTCAGGATTTAAGATTGGGGCCGGTTTGGCTCCTCCCCTTTTTTCAAGGGGAGGTGTCTCGCTTTAGCGAGACGGAGGGGTTTTTTTAACGTGATTTAAAATGCTCCTCAAACTATTTATAAGGAAATCTTAGGGGATTTTTTACTGAACTCTTTAACGAAAAATGTCTTGCTTCTAAATATTCATGTTTTAGCGATTGAATTTTGGTACAATATTTTGGCAATGGTTTGATCTTCAAATCTTACATAATATGTATATCACTTTCAATCGTCCTGACACTCCTAATCTTTTATTCCCAGTCCGGCTGTGAGGCATTGGAGAAGAGCAGCTGGTCGTCCTCCTCATTGGTCTCTGGGTCAATGTCATAGGAATAGACGGCCGGGACCGCACCCTCGTTATTGCTCACACGGGTAAAGATGATTTCTCCTTCAGAAGGCGACCAGCGCGGGTCTAGATCATTCTCGCCGGTAGACACACCGTTCAAAACATTCTGGCTCGTTCCCAAGGCAAAATCATGAACAAACAACCTACTGTCAAAAATACGGTATCTATTGTTCTGCGATCCTGATATATCGCGCGTAAAGAGCAGACGCGTGGCATTGGCGTCCAGATCTAAACCGCCGGCGGCCCCAGGCACGTTTTGCAAGACCACTTCTCGCTCGTCGCCAGAGGATAGGCTTACCGTAAATATACGGGCGTCATAACCATCGGTATTATTTGTTTTTAAAGCGATGATATCATCGTTCAACTGTGCGGCACTTACTTCAGAGATGAAGCTGCCATCTGTTGTCTGATAGATCAGCTGTGCGCCACCTCCATCTGGATTTATGTCGTAGAGCTTGTCAAAATTGGGATAATAGAGTCTGCTCCCGTTCTGAGCCCAGGTAAAGTCAAGCTCGTCCAGACGGAACCCATTGATGGGAATGGCAGAAGTCACCTGTTGCACTCCCGTACCGTTCAGGTTCATTGTAAAGAGTTGGGTGGCACCGCCCGTGGTCCTTAAAAAAGCGATTTTGTTGACCTCATTGTTTTTTCTGGGCCGGAAGCTGTTCTGGCCAGTACCGGTCAATTGCAGCACTTCAACAACTTTGCCCTCGGCATCTACATTACCGGAAAAGATAACACTATTGCCGTTTACGATGCGTGTAAAAAGATAGGGGTTCTCTGGAATTTCCACCGTATTGAACTGGCTTACTTTACTGCTCACAACAGGATTGGTATCGTCTGAGGTACTTATCTGCCAGAAATAACTGGTGCCCAAACTCAGATTGGTCACGTTGAAAGTAGTGTCCTGTTCTATTTCAAATTGCTGAATGTCCTGAGTCGAACCGTTTCTCAATTCTAGGGTGTAGGTCAGCAGGTCTTCATCATTGGCACTGGAACCCCAGGTGAAATCCACCGAAGTTGGCACATCAACGGCGCCATCCTTTGGCGATAATAAGGTTGCAGCTTTAGGTGGCTTGTTATTGGCCTTGGAGGTAGCCAAGTTCAAAGACCACATTGCTAGTCTCCCCAACGGTTACGCTGACCGCCTCAAAGGATGTGGTAAAACCATCCAGTTCCGCCTGAATGGAATATTGGCCGCTCGTTAATGCGTTTATGCTAAAAAGACCCTCAGCATCTGTAAAAACCGGACTCGAGGCTGGCTGTGAAGAAATTTTCACATCTTCTAAAGCTTCATTAGTACCTTGGCGCACGACGGTTCCGGTAAGGCTTCCCGTCCCCATCGCGTCAATAGTGTCCTCGCTGCACGATGCAAAAAGGAAAAACGAGAGCATTAGGGTCGATATATAGGCGAAATTCCTCATAATTACTGCATGTTTGTGTTTATGGTTTCTTCCGGTAGATCATTTTCTTTTTTGCCGAAACCAAAATTGTATTTGAGGCCAAGGCCTATATTGATAAAAAAGTCGTCCCGCTTCCCATTGACCAACCCATCGAGCTGATCGTTGAAACTCAGGTTGTGTTCCCCCCATAATTGGAGACCCCAGCGTGGCGAGAGGGCATATTCTACACCCCCGCCATACTGAACCTTGCCGCTTGTCTGCGCCAGGGCCGGGGATGTGTCCTCCACTTCGTCCATTTTAAGTATAATCCCACCACCGGCGTAGATGAATGGCGAGAAAGCATCATTGGGCAGCAGCCGTACACGCAGATTAAGATCTACATTGCCGAAAATCTCCTCAATGCTATTGCCTGTCCTGAATTGAAAGACGCCCGCATTCAAATTTAGGCCAAATGCGCTGTTGAGATTATGAGTATAGCCCAAGCGTACTAGCGGTCCAAAATCTTTCTTAGTGTAGTCAGCATCCAGAAGCGTGGTGCCAACGTTTAGTGAAAATGAATTTTTATGGAGCGGCTCAAAAAATTGCCGGTCATAGAGGGCAGTTGATTCCTCAAGGGCTTTTTCTTTCCTATATTCCGCCACCAGCGTATCATTAACGGCCGCGCCACCTTTTGCCGACCAGTAGCCACCTTCTACACCCTCAATAATGAGGGACCGTACTGCTTTCTCAAGGGCATCTTGAATGGCAAGCTGCACGGGCTCGTTCTGGGTAATGCCCATTTCGGCCTCCAGCAGGCGCTGAAATTTAACGAACCTAAAGAAATTGGCATCCAATGCCTGAGATAGAATGGTCTTTGAGACATAGACTGTTTTCAAGATTTGGCCATTGCTGGTAGAAACCATTCTCAAATAGATGCTTATGCGGTCCTGACGGTACTTTACAGAACCTCCCAGCCCGAAATAACGTGCACCGCCCCCCCCGTAATGATATTGGTATCGTAGGAAACCACGCCACCTTCCAGGATGATACCCGCATACTTCAATGGTGGCAGCGGCGGCTCGTTCGGATTGAGGTTCTTCACATATTCCTCTTTGGTTTTGCGTATGATGTTGCGCTCTGTGGAAAGGTTGCTCAGGTTCTCCCGCTCAATGGGGATAAACCACCCCGAATCCTCCAGTGCCTTGAGCAGTATAGAGGTTCCGCCTTGTGTGATGGCGGTACTGAAGGTGCTTCCATTTTCCACTGCTTTGTACTGTCCCGTCTAGTCCCTAAAATTATAAACGGCCACCTCAACGGGATTCTTGGCTTCGGGAAGCTCACGAAGCGGCTTTGTGGAAGTGGTGAACTCGCCGGCGCGTGATTTTTGTTTTTGCAGGGGCTGATTAAAAAATACTCCACAGGATTGTAACAGAAGAACAATGATTAGGAGTGGCACATAGGCCAGTTTTTTTTATATTTCATGCTATTGTTTGGGGACGATTACTTGTGTCTGTTCTCCGGTCGAAGTATCCAGTATATTTATTGTGAGGCCTTCCTCCGCTTCAAAAACTTCAATGTTAAGGCTGCCAAAAGTAAAGGTGCCTTCCTGTTGCAGATTCCCAATACCTTGGAGCTGTGTGCTGAGCAAGGAGCGCGAGATCTGGCTCAGGATCTGCCTGTTTAGGCTTTTGCCGAAACGATCCAGCTCAGATTCCTCCTCGCGGGCAATACTGGGTGCTGTTAGACCGTTCTGGGCAGCCGCAGAGCTCAACAGCCATTGGTAATTGAACGTCTCCCCGCCGAAAGCTGGATTTATAGGTTCGTAGGAAAACAACTGCTGTGCATGGCAGCAAAGCCCCAAAAATAAGGTGAGTCCGAGTAAATGGTATTTCATTGATTTAATTTTTAGCGCTGTATGGTTTGGCATGCAATGGCAAAATGCTTTGACAAGCTCAAATAATTATTTTTTCTGTGTCGAATTTTAGTATTTGCAATCTACGGACAAGCTATTCTGGAAAAGGGTCTGGACATCCTAAAAGTCGATTATTGCATGTCTTTACCTTCTTAATACCCTATAAATTCCTGTTTGATCTGTTCAAGGTTCTGCAATTGTTGCAAGACCTTGCTGAATGCAATGTCCACCTGCCGCTTTAGATAATCGCGGGAAGGATTTGCAAAAAACTGCCAGACCACTTGATCGCCCACGCTTACTGCAATACGCGTGTTGCGCAGACGTCCCGGGATTTCTTTTATGATGACATTCTTTTTCAAATTCAGGTCGGAAAGATAGTATTTTGAATAAAAAAGCCGGTAAAAATCCTGTCCCATCTTGGTAATACTTTCCTCGATGACCAGACCCTCAAGCACAAATCCGTCTTTCGAGGCTGTCATATCTGGGCTGGTAACCTTGTTAACTTTGGGTTTTGGACGTTCTAGTGTAGCTTTGACCGCGTTCTTTTCTGGGTTATCGTTAAAGACGATTCGATCTTGACCCAAAGGCTTTTTATCCAGATCATAAACTACGAGTATGATAATAATGCGTTCCTTTTCTGAAGTGCTCACGGTGACCGACCCCAGTTCTTCAATTTTTGCAGCGGCTATTACAAAACGGCCTTTATCACTCTCCTTGACCATTTGGCCTAAGCTGTCCTTTTTAAAGATCGAGAACTCATATTGAAGCGTCCTGTCCGCCAGGCTCAAGTTCTCCGCCATTCCCCTAACGTTAAAAAACTCGCCAGTATCATCCACAAGGATTTTGGCCGCTATTTCTTCATTGAGTATCTGTGCAGAAACCTGTGTACTAAAGCACAATATCATAGTGATCATGACACTGGTTCGCAAAAGGATTTCAGAAGAAAAAAACATGGATGGTCTATTTGGGGTTCACGCTTATTTGGCACACACGGTTTCTTAGTTGAAACTACGAACGATCAGCGACTGGCCATTACCGTTTTGCTTGAACTTGAGCGAATTCGTAAGTTCATTGACTCCATTGCGCTCAAAGTTGAGGTAGTTACCATTCTGCTCCAACTCTAGAGAAGTGCTCGCGGTAGGGTCGTTTACAAAGTCTGTGATCGTATTTTGATTTCCTTGCTGGCTCAATGCTGCATAAACGGATTTTACCGTATAATCTAGTGATATTTCGTTTGCCTCGCCTCGCTGGGAAAGGTTCAAATCGCTATTTTGTGCAAATACCTGAATATTTGCGGTATTGGTATTGCCCACCTGTGATAGAAATATTGTGTTTCCCGTGGTGGATTGATTTTGTGAATTTGGGGTCATAATACCGAAACCGACAAGCGTGGAGGGATTGATCTCTTTTGCCTGTAACATGGTTACGGGGGAATTATTTTCATTTTTATAAGTCTGCGCATGAAGGGGCGCGTACATGATAAATAGTGTCAAAAAAAACACTGTTGCTAAACTTTCTTTTTTCATGATATCATATTAATCTGTGATTCATAATTAGGCTGTATAAGGCCGCTTCTTATTTTTATTGTTACCAAACCATAGTATATACGAAACCGCGTAGATTCCAGTTTGGTAAAAATAAGAATATAAGGACATTATACAATGTCCTTATATTCTTATTTTCAATAGAATAAAAATTATGAGATTAGTTACCTTGAGTCACCGTAGACATATTCCCGGAGCCCATTTGACTAACTGTGCTCATCTGCATGTTGCCTTTTTGCATTACAGAGCTCATGTTGTCATTACCTTCCTGGGTAACGTTGCTCATGTGCTGACCGCCATTCTGATCGACGTCACTCATGTTTCCATTACCTGTCTGCATGACCGTGGAATTGTGGCCCCTAGAATTTTGGAAGGTCTCACTTTGATTCCCATTTCCAGCTTGAGTTACGCTAGACGTTTGGGTAGCTCCCTGCTGTTTGTCACGTGCCTCGTTGCTATTGCCTTCTTGAGACTGGCTTGCAGTATGATTACTGCCCTGCTGCTCAGCTCTTGCAAAGTTATCCTCTCCCACTTGTACCTGATCCACCAAAGAATTGGTTGTACCATTACCATATATTGAGGTCTGCACAACATACGCCTCGTTGTTATTTCCAGATTGGCTCTGCGTGGCGGTGTTGTTGACATCTTCACCGGTCGTTGTGCGCTGTAGTACATCTGCCAGATTGTTATTGCCGGATTGTGTTTGCGTAGCCGTAAGGTCATCACCACGCTGCATGACAACGCCGGTATTATCAAGCCCATTCTGCGTCTGAGTAGCGTTATTGGTAGCTCCGCGCTGGTTGATGTCGGCATCGTTGCGTTCGCCATTCTGAACCTGGGTGACAACATTGTCAAAACTTCTAAAAAATCCTGGCCCATCTTGACGAACAAATGCATCGTTCTCATTACCATTCTGCTCCTGGCTAACGTTGTTGTTGCTACCTTGCTGCTTAGCATCTACGATGTTGTCATTACCTGACTGCAACTGTGTAACAGTAGAGTTATGGGTAGCGCTCAGTTGTAAGGCATCAGCGGTGTTGCTGTTCCCGTTTTGCTCTTGCGTGATTGCATTGCCAAAAGTTGCGAAACCACCAGTACCTTGCTGGGCACTTGCAGAATTCTCATTGCCAGATTGTGTTTGTTCAATTATGTTATTACCAGCGCCGGTTCGTTGATCGGCATCCGCAACATTGTCATTGCCAAATTGCTTTTGGTCGATAACGTTATCCGTTCCAAAATCACCTCCTTGATGCGCCGTGGCGTTATTGCTATTTCCTTCTTGCAGCTGGTCAACGGCATTGTTCATAGAGTTTATTGTAAGGACAGAACCTGAGAAAAGCTCATAGCGGTTCCCCTGCTTAATGCTGGCCGTGTTGTTCTCACCGCGTTGCGTCTGGTTGTTCACATTATCGCTTCCAAGCGTGCTTACGGTAGCGGTGTTGTTTTGCCCTTCCTGTGTATTATTGGCCATGTTGTCATCGCCGTTTTGAGAAACGGTAAATA
>JBDNGW010000048.1:0-6981 GCA_041689735.1 Leeuwenhoekiella sp.
ATCCTTGGTGTTTTTGCCCGTGCCGGTTATGAACTTTCACTGGCCAATGAATTCTTACGGCAGACCACACCAGAGGCCTTAGATGGTAGGGAGGTTTCAGACCAATTACGAAGCGATATCCAGACCTATCGTGCAGAGTCCAGAGCCTTCGCCCTTGCGTATTACCATTTTATGGATCTCTTTGGCAAAGCTCCTTTTTATACCGAAGAAGATCCGGTGGGCTTTGTACAAGCCGAAGAATTGAATCGCGCGGGACTTTTTACCTACATAGAAAGCGAATTAAACGCGATCATGGATGATCTTGTTCCCGCCAAGCAGAATGAATATGGCCGCGTAGATCAAGGAATGGCACATATGCTGCTCGCAAAAATCTATCTAAATGCCGAAGTCTATACCGGTGAGGCCAGATATGCAGATTGCCTTGCACAGTGTGAACAGATCATAGGCAGCGGCTATAGCCTTACGCCCAATTATCTAGCAAATTTTATGGCAGATAACAATACCAATGGCGCCCAGAACGAGATTATTTTCCCGGTAGTAAATGATGGAAGCTATGCCCAGAATTATGGTGGCACCACGATCTTGATACAGGGACAAGTGGGCAATCCTGAAAATAACGGTGAATCCTTAGGTGTAAACCCAACTGGTTTTGGCGGATTGTTTCGGGTCAGAAGTGAATTTTCAAAACAATTTACCGAAAATCCTATCTTTGAAAACGATGCACGAAATACACTTATAACCGAAGACCGCCCCATAGAAATCAATGATGTGGGCAATCCGGCACAGGGATATATCATTGCGAAATATTCTAACAGGACTTTAGATGGAGGTTTTGGTGCAGACCGAACATTTACCGATACCGATTTCCCATTGTTCAGATATGCAGATGTCCTGCTTATGTATGCAGAAGCATCATTACGTGGTGGCGGTGGAAATCGTGCAACTGCGCTTGGATATGTAAATGCGCTTCGCGAAAGGGCTTTTGGCAACAATTCGGGCAATATAGCAGATGCAGACCTTACCTTGGATTTTCTTATAGATGAGCGCTCTCGCGAACTGTATTGGGAATGTGTGCGTCGTCAGGATTTGATCCGTTTTGGCCTATATACCGGCAGTCAATACAACTGGTCGTACAAAGGCGGCCCTCAAACGGGGACTTCCATAGCCGAATTTAGAGAATTATTCCCTATTCCTGATCAGAGCCTTTCTTCTAATCAAAACCTGACTCAAAACCCGGGTTACTAAATTTAAACACTAATTATAAAGTATATACACATGAAAAAACGCTCTCTAATTATAATGACGTTGTTTCTCGCCATTGGCATTAACAGTTGTTCAGATGATGACGCTTTAAACCTTACCATTCAGCCAGATGCGGAAGGGCTTAATTTTACCAGTAACTTTTCGGCACAGTATATCTTGACAAACGATACACGCAGCAACCTTGCCGATCGTTTTGTATGGAATGAGGTTGACCTGGGCCTGCCCACAGATATTACCTATGAAGTGCAGGGCGCGCCCACTGCGGAACTTACGGACATGACCGTTCTTGCGTCTACCAATGAAACCAATGCTGGCGTAACCGTAGACCAACTTTTTAATTTGGCTACAGCAGCAGGTCTAGATAACGATCCTGAAACCACTATTACAGAAGCAGACAGCAATGCAGTAGCAAACAATGGCGGTGTAATTTATGTGCGACTACATGCTTTTGCCGGAAATGGTAGTGCTAATTCCGTTGAGCAATTTTCCGATGTAAAGGAACTTAACGTTTTCTTGCCCGAAAGTGTTGGAGGAGAAGAAGAAGTTTTGTTTCCTCAATTATTTTTGGTTGGTGATGCCACGGCAGTGGGTTATAACAATAATGCAAATAACCCTGCGACCGTTAGAAATCCCGATAACGAGAACGAATTCAGCTATACCGGTCGGTTTTTAGCTGGTGGAACGGGTTTCAAGCTTCTTGAAATGCGCGGCCAGTGGCAACCACAGTGGGGACTTCAGGACGGTATGGCAGCGGTAAATGACGGCACGGGCACAGACCCAGAACCCATTACCGTTCCTTCCGAAGGCTATTACACGGTTACATTGAACAAAGAAGGGCCTTCAATTTCCGTTGAGCCTTATGATGTTTCCACGGCTACTACATATACTTCTATAGCTATTATTGGTTCAGCACGTACTGAGGGTGGTTTTGATGCACCAGACACAGACCTGACCCAGTCTGAATTTGATCCGCATATCTGGCAGATTCAGGAAGTGGAACTGGTAGACGGCGAACTTAAATTCAGGGCCAATAATGCCTGGGATGTAAGCTGGGGCAGCGATACCGCATTGAGCGGTTATGGCGTTACCGCAAATGGACCAAATATCCCGGTTACTGCTGGAATGTATGAGATCTGGTTCAATGATCTTACCGGAGGATATATTTTTATCCCTAAACAATAATAATTACTCAAAAAAGGCTGAATTTTAATCGATTCAGCCTTTTTTATTTTTAAACCATATCTTATGAAAACAAAACTACTTTTTCTAGTTGCATTTTTATTGACAGCGGTGAGCATTGCCCAGCAAATCACGGTTTCCCCCAATTCTTTTGAAGAGGATCAAGAAATTACATTGAACTTTTCTGGCCTTGATGTTCAGGAAGAATGGGGAACTTCCGATGTATATCTCTGGGCATGGCATTATGATGCTAATGGTAACCAGATCAATAATCCTGAAGCCACCGGCACTGATTTTATTAATTCGCCGGAATCTGCGAAATTCACGGATAATGGTGATGGCACCTATTCCTACACCTTTACCCCTACTACATTTTATGATGCTACGGGAATTTCACGAATTGGTTTACTAGCCAAATCTCAAAATGGAACCAAACAAACCGATAATTTTTATTTCAACGTTGGAACTTTTCTATTAAATCTTGATAGTCCTACCCAGCAGGTCACTATTGTTGAGGCCGGCAGCTCGTTTAACAGATTTTAATCTCTATTGGGTTTAATTCCCCGAGGCTTGCCTCGCGTTTTTGAGGAAAGTTTGAAAACGGATGGTTTTCATCAATCAAAAAAAAATTCCTCTAAATGCCTCGTGGGCTTGCCCCGAGGATTATTTACTATCAATGCGACAAGCAGCGCTACGGCAGATTTCGAACTGTTTGCAAATGGAACTTCGGTAGATACCCAAACCGGAATCACCAATTATATATTCAATTATACCGTAACCGAAAACGTTGACTTTGAATTAATCGCTTCTGAAAACGGAACACTCATTTCTATTGAACGGGATTTTAGTGCCTTTGTAAAGCCCACTCCAACTGAAGCTGCCGTTCCTGCTGGAATGCAGAATGGTTTCAATTACGATCCCGCAAACCCCGATGCCGCCACCTTTGTTTTATATGCCCCAGGCAAGGATTTTGTGCATCTAATTGGCAATTTCAATGCTTCTGACTGGGAAATTTCCAATGCCTATCTATTGAATAAAGACAGCAATTCTGACCGTTTCTGGATTACAATTGATCTTTCGGAAAATACTGTTTCAGACTTGTTGTATCAATATGTTGTGGATTTTGAAATTCGGGTGGCAGATCCCTACTCTACTTTGGTTTTAGATCCTTTTAATGATTCTTTTATAGAAAATTCAACATATCCAGATCTTCCTGCTTATCCTACAGATAAAACGTCTCAGGATGTCTCTTATGTTGATCTTGACGAAACCGAATATCAATGGGAAAACACCGATTTTTCCGCTCCCCCAAAAGAAGATCTGGTGATTTATGAACTGCTCATCCGCGATTTTGATGACAACCATAGTTTCAATGATGTGCTGAACAGACTGGATTATCTGGAAGATCTGGGCATAAATGCTATTGAATTGATGCCCATTCAGGAATTTGACGGTAACCTTAGTTGGGGTTATAACCCAGCCTTTCATATGGCGCTGGATAAATATTACGGTACGCGCAACGATTTTAAAACGCTGGTAGATGCTTGTCATGAGCGCGGTATCGCCGTTTTGCTCGATGTAGTTTACAATCAGGCAACCGGTCAAAATCCATACTTTAGGCTTTATAATACCACAAATGGCGGCACAGATGGCGTTCCGCGGAGCGATAATCCCTTTTTTAATGAGACTGCAACCCACGCCTACAGTGTCTTCAATGACTTTGATCACAGTGCGACCGCAACCCATGGTTACGTAAAACGCGTCACCGATTACTGGATCAGTGAATTTAACATTGATGGATTTCGCTACGATCTTACCAAAGGTTTTACCCAGAATTGTACTTCGGAAGATCAAGATTGTACCAACAGTTATCAGGCCGATCGCGTGGCGGTACTTAAACAATATACCGATTATAATTGGGCCAAAAACGATGATTTTATAGTCATTTTTGAACACTTGGGTGGAATTCAGGAAGAAAAGGAATGGGCAAATTACCGCGCCGATGAAGGCAAGGGAATCCTACTTTGGGATATCCAGACCGAAGCTTATAACGAAGCGACCATGGGGTACGACAATGCAGATTTTTCGGGTATTTCTTATCAGGAAAAAGGTTTTGACGTTCCTGCGGCAGTTGGCTATATGGAAAGTCATGATGAAGAACGCCTCATGTTCAAAAACTTGGAGTTTGGCAATTCCAACCAGCCTCCATACGATGTAAAAGACCTGCCTACTGCCCTGGAACGAATGCAGGCTGCCGGTGCGTTTTTCTTTACCGTTCCCGGGCCAAAAATGATATGGCAGTTTGGCGAACTGGGTTATGACGTGAGTATTTTTACCTGTGAAGACGGTACATTGCCGCAACCTTATCCCAATGCCGATTGTAAACTGGCACCAAAACCCGATGGTTGGGATTATCTGAATAATGAAAATCGCATGGCGCTTCACGATACCTGGAAGAAACTCATTAATTTAAAATTGAGTGAACCTATTTTTAAAACGGATAATTTTACCGTAGATGCAGCAAACACTAACGGACTTAAAAAAATACAGCTTACTGATAATAGTGCCAGTGGCGATGCAATCAAATACGTTACTATCATTGGGAATTTCAGTGTTACCACCAAAAGCATTAATCCTGAATTTCAGGAAGCCGGAAGTTGGTTTAATATGCTTGATGGAAGCACAATCAACGTGGCTAATACAACTGCACCAATTAGTTTGGCTCCCGGCGAATTTAAGGTGTATGCAAATGAAGAATCTACGCTTATTGTGGAAAAACCTGAAGCACTTGCTTCCTTAAACATGTATCCGAATCCGGCCTCCCAATTTATTGGTTTCAATAAGCCCGTAGATCAAGTGACCATTTACAATATTTCCGGACAAGTACTAAAAACGGCTAATTTGGCTCAAAATCAGGCAAAAACGGTCGATATTTCTCAGTTATCAAGTGGATTTTATTTGGTAAAAGCTTCAAATGATCAAAGTTCAAAAACCTTCAAGTTAATGGTAAAATAGGCTTTATAGTGTAGCTTAGTTTTATAGCAGATCTCACAGGTTTCAAAAACCTGTGAGGTCTTGTTTATTTTAGCAAGTTTGGGTTGCAATACTTTAAGGGAAACTTATCATTATCCATACGGTTTTACATAGAAAATACATTAAATTGATTCAACATTTAATACATAACCAGAAAAATCAAACGCATGAAAGCCATAGGATTTAAAAAATCACTTCCCATAAACGAAAAAGAAAGTTTTATTCTCTTTGAAACCGAAACACCGAAACCTTCTGGCAGAGATCTGCTGGTCAAGGTGCAGGCTATTTCGGTAAATCCCGTAGATACAAAAGTTAGGCAGTCTGCCGCAAAAGATAAAACCTTTGACGAACCCAAAATAATCGGCTGGGATGCCGTGGGAATCGTGGAAGCCGTAGGTGAAAATGTCGAATTTTTCAAAAAAGGCGATGCTGTTTATTACGCTGGTGATCTTACGAAATCCGGTAGCAATGCCGAATTTCAACTGATCGATGAGCGGATTGTGGGCCACAAACCCAAAGAGCTTAGCATCGCGGAAGCCGCTGCCATGCCACTTACCGCATTAACGGCCTGGGAAACTCTTTTTGACCGGATGCGCATTCTTAAAGAGAAAGATGAAGGAAAAAGCATTCTTATCATTGGCGGTGCAGGCGGTGTAGGATCGATCGCCATGCAAATGGCCAAAAGGCTTGCCGGTCTTGAAGTGATCGCCACGGCATCTCGAGAAGAAACAGAAAAATGGTGCAAAGAGCATGGCGCAGATCACGTGGTGAATCATAAAAACCTCGTGGAAAATGTAAAAAAAGCCGGTTTTGAAACGGTTGATTTTATTGTGGATTTTCACGATCTCAACGAATATTGGGACGCTTGCGCGGAGTTGATCAAACCGCAGGGACACATTACTTCAATCACTGGTTCGCCGGAGCCACTGCATTTAAATAAGTTGAAGAATAAAAGTGTCACGTTCTCATGGGAATTAATGTTTACCCGCTCCATGTTCACAACCGATGATATGATCACGCAGCATCGCATTTTAAACACCGTAGCGGATTTACTGGACAACGGCGAGTTACGGAGCACTCTCAATAATACCTTGCAGGGAATGACCGTAGATAATTTTAAAGCCGTTCACGCCCAATTGGAATCTGGCAAATCAATCGGAAAAACGGTTATAGAGTTTTAGAAACTCCCGCGTCATCTCACCAAAGCCACTTTTAGCGGCGCCGAGAGATCATATCCTGATCGGCCTCAAGGATATAACAATCAAAAAAACCAGGTAAAATCACCGAAAATCAGGTGTTTTTAGCTGGTTTTTTCCATATGATAATAAAACAAATTGAAACGACCTGCAAGGTATTCCCCCGAGGAACGAGTGGGTTCCTTGTAGGTCTGGACTAGATTTTTTCTCCACGGTTTAGACCTACAAGGAGGTTTTACTTCGTTCCTCAGAAAAACAACACACTTCGACAAGCTCAGCACAGCGCACTTCGACAAGCTCAGCACAGCGC
>JBDNGW010000049.1:0-4539 GCA_041689735.1 Leeuwenhoekiella sp.
AAAAATGAAAATCACTTCTAAAAAACCTTTTGAGGCACACAAGTTCTGTGGTATCATGAAAAGCGATCAGGATGCAGTAGCAATACAAAGGCGTTTACGTGATGAGTGGGAATAGAATTCTGGTTGATACTAATATTCTAATATATTTGATGGATGGCGATACCAAGTTGGCTGATATACTTGATGGAAGTCAAATTTATATATCTTTCATTACCGAACTTGAGCTTTATGCACAAAAAACTTTAAGTGTGACAGAAAAAACCAAAATTGATAATGTTCTCTCTTTGTGCTCTATCATAGATATAAATGCAGGCATTAAATCATCTACAATCGCAATTAGACAAGTTCAAAATGTTAAATTGCCGGATTGCATCATTGCAGCAACAGCTATATATTTGGGATTACCTTTAATGACCGCTGACTGGGTTTTCAAAAAAATCCCCGAATTAGATCTATTGACTTATCAGGTTTAGAACTATACAGTTTTATCTCTCATTTAAAACAACCTTCAACCCCAACTCCTTCAACTGCGCATCATCAAGTGGCGCCGGCGCATCGATCATCACGTCACGTCCCGCATTGTTTTTGGGGAAAGCAATAAAATCACGAATGGTTTCCTGACCGCCCAAAATAGCCACTAGTCGGTCAAGTCCAAAAGCAATTCCGCCGTGCGGTGGAGCGCCATACGTAAATGCATCCATCAGAAAACCGAACTGCTCCTTGGCCTCTTCTTCGGTAAAACCTAAATAATCAAACATTTTGGCCTGCGTTTCCCGATCGTGAATCCGTATGGAGCCGCCGCCTATTTCGTTGCCGTTCAGCACCAGGTCGTAGGCATTGGCTTTCACCGCACCGGGATCTGTTTTTAGCAGTTCCATCTGGCCGGGTTTTGGTGAAGTGAACGGGTGGTGCATCGCATGGTAACGGTTGGTTTCCTCATCCCATTCCAGCAGTGGGAAATCGGTTACCCAGAGCGGTGCAAATTCGTCAGGTTTTCTCAGTTCGAGGCGCGTGGCCATTTCCATGCGTAAAGCGCTCATTTGAGTACGCGTTTTTCGCGTTTCGCCAGCCATTAATAGAATCAAATCACCAGGTTTTGCATTCATTTGTTCAGCAAAATCACCCAACGCTTCCGAATCAAAAAATTTATTTACCGATGAGCTTAAGCTTCCGTCCTCGTTGTACTTTATCCAGATCAGGCCATTTGCGCCTATTTGCGGACGTTTTACCCAGTTCACTAACTCATCGATCTGTTTTCTGGAATAATTGGCGCAACCTTCCGCAGTAATCCCAACAACAAGTTCCGCATTATCAAAGATAGAAAAATCCCCCCAGCCCCCAAAGGGGGAGTTCTCCGCGCTATTTTCAGTCCCCCCTTCGGGGGTTAGGGGGATTGTTAGGGCCCTGAATTCCATCCCAAAACGAATATCCGGCTTGTCATTACCATATTTCCGCATCGCGTCATCATAGGTCATCCTCGGAAATTCTTCCACCTCCACTCCATTTACTTCCTTGAGCAAATATTTGGTGAGTCCTTCAAAAGCGTTCAGAATATCTTCCTGCTCCACAAACGCCATTTCGCAGTCAATTTGTGTAAATTCAGGTTGGCGATCGGCACGCAGATCTTCATCACGAAAGCATTTTACGATCTGAAAATACTTATCCAAACCGCCCACCATAAGCAATTGCTTAAAGGTCTGTGGCGATTGTGGCAGAGCATAAAACTGACCTTCGTTCATGCGGCTGGGAACGACAAAATCACGCGCGCCTTCCGGTGTAGATTTTATAAGATATGGTGTTTCCACCTCAATAAATCCCTGATTGGAAAGGTAATTACGAACGGCAATGGATACTTTATGTCTAAAAATAAGTTTCTCCTTAACAGGATTTCGACGAATGTCAAGATACCTATATTTCATGCGGATATCTTCGCCTCCATCTGTCTTGTCTTCAATGGTAAAAGGCGGCACTTTTGATTCATTAAGAATGGTAAGTTCTTCAACTAAAATCTCAATATCGCCGGTGGCCATATTTGAATTTTTAGATACCCGTTCAATGACTTTTCCAGTAACCTGTATCACAAACTCCCGACCTAAAGTTTTAGCCAGATCCATCATATCTTTTGGGGTCCGCTCCTCGTCAAAAATAAGTTGGGTAATTCCATAACGGTCGCGCAGGTCTATCCAGATCATAAAGCCCTTATCGCGGCTTTTTTGAACCCAGCCAGCGAGCGTAACCGTTTCTCCTATATGTTCTGCCCTGAGGGCGCCATTATCGTGCGTTCTGTACATCGTTGCTTTTTTTTGAAGTTGCAAATTTAAGAAGATAAGACGCTATTTGGTTTTTAACGGACACAATTTTGATTTTTATCTGTTCCGAAGTAAACAAGCAGGCTGTTTATGGACTCAAAATGTCATTTTTAAGGATAAATGGGCCGTTTTTTCTTTCGCTTCTGCGGAATACAAGGCCAATGAAACCTGGTATCTATATATTCCGTCTTTCAGCCAAAAAATTATAAAACCTTTTTATTTAATACTACATTAGCAGGCAAACCGAAATACAACTTTATGAAAGCGATTTTTTAGCCATTTTATGCCTCATTAGTGTCATTTCCTGTAAAAGTGACGACGATGCTACCCCAGAAATAACAAATGCAGACCTCATCGTAGGTACCTGGAATATGACCTCAAATACTGTAGATGATGGCAGTGCTACCGCTAGGATCCAGGGTTTTCCCATAACGTCAGACTTTACCTGGGAGGGTAAGGATTATAATTACCAACTTACCTTTGATGAAGATAATAAGGTCGCTGAAAACGGCGGTCTTACTTTAGTGCTCACCTATAGCACGCTTATCGGGCCAAAAGAACAAGAAATCCCTCTAAATACGGGTGATAATGGCGATGTGCTGCTCTCTGGTGCATATAGTGTTTCCAGCGATCAATTAACCGTGACAGACGACGGTGAGACGGTTACCGCAACAATTGACGAACTTACAGAAACTACACTGCGCTTAAGTGTTAAAATAGCGAATGTATCTCCACAGCTCATAGACGGTACGGTAGAAAATGCTACAGGAACCAACAAAATCACCTTTACAAAGCAATAAATTGGTCGTCCTATTGTTTATTTAATATTGCTGAACAGACTCAAAATGCGCAAAATACCTTCCCTTTATTTATTTGTTAGCCTGACATTTTTCTTAACGCAATGCCGGGGCCAGGAACCTACTTCAGATGGGCCGTATATCTATAAAACTGGTTCTTCAGATGGCATAGGCAAATGGTTTATGGGCCGTGAGATCGCCCACGTTATGGGCTATCAGGGTATAGATTGGCTGGAGCGCTCTGACCGCGAAGCGGAAGAAAACACCTCAAAGTTGCTCCGCGATATGGATATTTCTCCAGAGGACACTATAGCAGATATAGGTGCAGGATCTGGCTATCATGTATTCAAAATGGCGCCCATGGCATCAAATGGATTGATATACGCGGTGGATATTCAAGATGAAATGCTGGCTGCGCTGAATACGAAAAAACAGGAAACCGGCATAAAAAACATCAAGGTTGTAAAAGGAGGCGAAAAAAGCGTCAATCTGCCCGAAAATTCGGTGGACAAAATACTTATGGTCGATGTATATCATGAATTTAATTTCCCTGTGGAAATGATCAATTCCATAAAAAAAGCGTTGCGTCCCAATGGTGAAATTTACCTTATAGAATACCGCGGTGAAGACGAAAACATCCCTATAAAACAACTGCACAAAATGACCGAAAAACAAGCCATTAAAGAAATGAAGGCCGCCGGTATGGAACTTAAGGAAAACAAAAATAATTTGCCCTGGCAGCATTGTATGATTTTTGTAAAAGAACAAATCGGAAACTAGCCTTTATTCCATACCGTAAATGCAAAAAGTGGGAGAAAATTCAAATTATATCGCGCTTATTTTTTGCCTATATTTCAAGGCTCAAAAAAATGATGCCTTATGAAGCAGCTTAACCCATTCCTTTTTACCTTTTTATTCGTTTTTTTAATCCTATCCTGCGATAACGAACCTATAGATTTTACGGAAAGAGCCGAACCAGATCCCACGCCCGAGTTAGATCTGATAGTGGGCAATTGGAATTTGACAGAAGTGGTTCTATCTGACGCCATCGCATCTTTTAATGCCGGCGGAATTCCCGTTACCGCAATGGTAACCGGCAGCGGAAGTAACTATGACCTACAACTGGTCTTTACCGAAAAAATGGAGGTAACCTCAACTGGTTCTTATCTAGTGTCTGCAAGAAAACCTCCAACCATTTAATAATCAACAATTAACAGTTTAAAACTTAGTTCAATCTGGAGTGAATTCTCTTTGTAAACTGGTCTAAAATCCCGAAATTAGGCTCTTTAGGGGCTTTAGGGGCTTTAGATTCGCCCAGAAATAACGAAAGAAATACCCAGATTGAACTATGAGAAAAAGATTCGAGCAACAACTGACCATCGGTAAATTACTCATAGGGGATACCGCCATTCCAACGGCAAAAAGAAGCGGTG
>JBDNGW010000050.1:0-3049 GCA_041689735.1 Leeuwenhoekiella sp.
TCAAAGGTTTAACGGTATAAGCTATATTTTTAAATATGGATTTTTAGATGGTTGGGCGGGATATTTATTTGCCAAGTACAAGGCGAATTACTTTTTTCAAATACAAACTAAAATTAAAGAGATAAAATTGACACAATGAAAAAAATACTCATCACTGGTGGTGCCGGTTTTATCGGTTCGCACCTTTGCGCGCGTTTGCTCAACGAAGGCAACCATATACTTTGTCTTGACAATTACTTTACGGGTGCCAAGCAGAACGTGGTTCACCTTATGGACAATCCCTATTTTGAACTGGTACGTCACGACATTACGCATCCCTATTCCGCCGAGGTCGATGAGATCTATAACCTGGCCTGTCCCGCAAGTCCCATTCACTATCAGTACAACCCGATCAAAACCATCAAGACTTCGGTCATGGGCGCGATCAATATGCTGGGGCTTGCTAAACGGGTAAAGGCAACGATCCTGCAGGCCAGTACCAGTGAAGTCTATGGCGATCCCCAGGTGCACCCGCAGCCAGAAACCTACTGGGGCAACGTAAATCCCATTGGGATACGTTCTTGTTATGACGAGGGCAAGCGCTGCGCGGAAACCTTGTTTATGGATTACCACAACCAGAACGATGTCGCCATTAAGATCATACGCATCTTTAATACCTACGGGCCAAACATGAACCCATCAGACGGTAGGGTAGTGTCTAACTTTATCGTGCAGGCGCTGCGTGGTGAAAACCTAACTATTTATGGCGACGGGACGCAAACGCGTTCTTTTCAATATGTGGATGACCTGGTGGAAGGAATGATCCGGATGATGCAGTCACCGGCAGATTTTCTGGGCCCCGTAAACCTGGGCAATCCCTACGAATTTACGATGCTTGAACTGGCTTCAAAAATTATAGAATTGACCGGTTCGACCTCGCAGATCAAGCACATGCCACTTCCGCAGGACGATCCCAAACAGCGCCAGCCCGATATTAGCCTGGCCAAAGAAAAACTGAACGGCTGGGAACCCAACACCCAACTAGAAGCCGGACTAATAAAAACCATTGCTTATTTTAAAGAAGTGATTTAATCTACAAAGCAATTGGTGGGCTATAAAGACTTATTAAAAGTAATGCTAACCTATAGTTTTAAAGACTAAAGCTTTATTGACAAAAGACTAAACCGCAAGAACAAAATTTTAATGAAAAGAATTATTATAGTTATTATCATCCTTTTAGCGGGAGAATTTTCCTTGCGCTATTTTTTTGGTTTTTGTGATACCGTACTGATAAAAGAAGATGCGTATACGGAATATATAGCACAACCTAATCAAGAACGCCAACGATTCGGAAACCGCATAATTTATAATCGTTTTTCCATGCGTTCACCAGAAGTAGATAGTTCTGCAACATTAATTTTGGGAATGGGCGACTCTGTTATTAATGGGGGAGCTCCTACAGATCAGAAGGAATTGGCAACTTCTATGCTCTCTGAAACCCTTTCTCAGCAAAATGATGATAAAGTACAGGTTCTTAACATCTCCTATGGAAGCTGGGGTCCAAATAACAATTTTGGTTATATTAAGGAATTTGGAGATTTTGGGGCGAAATACTTATTCTTAATTGTGAGTAGCCATGACGCTCATGATAATATGACCTTCAGAAAAGTTGTGGGCCTATCGTCAAGTTTACCAAATGAACAATATAAGACTGCCTATGGGGAATTATTAAATCGATATTTGATTCCAAAAATATCAAAAATTTTTACTGACAAAAGTACTATAGAGAAAAAGCTTCAATCCAAAGAATTCAACAAAGGTTTTGATAATTTATTAAGCTATACAGATAATCATAAAATGGATTTCTTTGTATATCTACATCCAGAAAGAGCAGAAACAAAAAGAGGAAACTATGATAGTTATGGACAAGAGATAATAGAATGGGCAGAAAAAAATAATGTTGAACTTATAAAAGGTTTACAAGGTAGCAAAGAATCATTTTATCGTGATTATATTCATTATAATGCGGAAGGACAGATGTATCTCTACAAAAAGTTACTTCCCAAATTGGAAAAATTATTAGATTAAATTTATGAAAGTAAGCATCATCACCGCAACTTATAACAGCGCTTCCAGCATTAAAACGGCGATAGACAGCGTGTTGTCGCAGACGCACCACAACCTGGAATACCTGATCATAGACGGCGCATCTACAGACGATACGTTGGCACTCGCCGCTGCCTATAACGATCCCAGAATCCGAATCCTGAGCGAGCCAGATAGCGGAATTTATGATGCACTGAACAAAGGTATTGCCGCGGCCACTGGCGTGGTGATCGGTTTTGTACATTCCGATGATATCCTGGCCGGCACCGGCGTTATTGAAGAATTGGTCGCCCAACTCGCAGCTGGCGCAGACGGCGTTTATGGTGATCTGTTGTACGTGGAAAAGGAAGACACTTCAAAAGTAATCCGCTATTGGAAAAGCCGCCCATTTTACCGAAAACTACTTTCCCGCAGCTGGATGCCTGCGCACCCCACACTTTTCCTAAAAACCGAAGTCTACCAGAAACACGGTAACTTCAGCCTAAAGTACCAAATCGCAGCAGATTATGACCTCATGTTGCACATTTTTAGCGATCCTAACCTGAATTTTACCTATTTACCCAAAGTTATTACAAAAATGCGCGTAGGAGGAGCCAGTAACCGTTCGCTTAAAAGTATGCTTGTCAAATCAAAAGAAGATTATCAGGTTTTAAAACAAAATAACTTAAAACTCCCCTTTAAAATATGGCTCTATAAAAACCTTTCCAAAGTGAGCCAGTTTATCAGAAAATCAGAGTAAGACTTTTATGTAACATCATAAGCAATCTTCTTTAAAAGTAATGCCCAGCACAAGGATATTGGCACCTTTAATCCTGTGGTCGTTCTGTACCATAAGTTTGATCACTTCAGCCGCCACATATTTACCCATAGAATCGTTGAGCCGCCTTCCGGCAAGAATAATCTCGGGATGATAGCCCACTTCCTCTGCTTTTTGGGCCAAATAATACGGGTCAACGCCTATACA
>JBDNGW010000051.1:0-3674 GCA_041689735.1 Leeuwenhoekiella sp.
GGTTCCTGGGTTTATGGCTTGTTACCGGTTCAATCCTGGATAGATAGTTTTCATACGGGTTATAATCTGGATGCCATTCAGGCTTATCAGGATAATACCGGAGATAATTCTTTTCAGAATAATATTGAAAAAGGCTTTAAGTTTTATATAGAAAACTTTTTTGAACCTAAGGGTACTCCAAAATATTATCACAATAAAACGTATCCAATAGATATTCACTGCCCCGGGCAACTTTTTGTTACGCTTTCTGCCTTGGATAAATTTGAAGAACATAAGGAGATTGCATCAAAAGTTTTGGGCTGGTCCATAGAAAATATGCAGAACAATAAAGGCTATTTTTATTATCAATTAAAAAAAGGTGTTAGTTCCAAGATCTCGTATATGCGTTGGAGTAATGCCTTTATGTTTAATGCGATGAGTTGTTATTTATTGGAGAAAGAAAATATAACTCAAAACCGCTAACAGCATAAGCTTTTAACAGGATTTGATTTGGAATAGAAATAAGTTATATTTAACAATGCAAAAACGGGTGGGAATCCTTTAAGTTATAGGTAACGATAAATACGATGGCGATAGATTCTATAGAAATAGCCGGATATAAATCCATTAAACATATTAAATTGGACTTAACGCCAATCAATATCCTTATTGGTTCCAACGGATCGGGAAAAAGTAATTTCATTTCTTTTTTTGAATTTTTGTTCCAGCTTTATGGACAAAAATTGGAAGAGTATATCTCCTTACGGGGGGGCGCGGAAAAATTTCTTTTTCAGGGTTATAAATCGACCACTCACATTAAAGCTCATTTATCTTTTAACGGGGGAGTGAATGGCTATTCTTTTACCCTTCAGCCGGGAGATGAAAAAATGATCTTTACCGAGGAGAATCTATGGTATCTTAATGATCCCTGGTCTATGACTAGTTATTCTTCTAAAGCGCAGGTGAAAACAAATAAAAAAGGACGTGGTGAGTATGTAAATAGATTTCTTAGGAGCTTTAGAAAATATCATTTTCATGATACTGGCAGGAACTCACCCTTTTCACAAATGAGCCATATAGATAATGATTCCTATTTTTTGTATGAAGAAGGTGATAATTTAGCCGCTTTTCTATACAATATCAATAAGAATGATGAAATCGTCTATAGCAGGATTGTGAAAACAATCCGGACAATAGTTCCCTATTTTTCAGATTTCTATTTTCAGCCCAATGAAAATGGTTTTGTAAGGCTACAATGGCAAAGTATCTATGAATCGAATATTTATGGCTCGAATGAACTTTCTGACGGGACCATACGGTTTATTGCGCTGGCTACTTTGTTTATGCAACCGGCACTGCCAAAGACAATTATTATAGATGAGCCCGAGCTGGGGCTTCATCCTTTCGCGATAACTAAACTGGCGGGAATGATTAAAAGTGTGACTGCAAAGGGAGCGCAGGTAATTTTGGCTACCCAGTCCGCAGATTTATTAAATCATTTTGAAGCTAAAGATATTATTACTGTAGATCAGGAAAATGGAGAAAGCCTTTTTAACAGGCTCGATGATGAAAACCTGCAATTATGGTTGGATGAATACAATATTGGGGATCTTTGGCAAAAAAATGTAATCAGTAAAGGACAACCTTCCAGATAATTTTAAATGAAGCGATTAATTATAATTTGTGAAGGACAGTCGGAAGTTGAATTTTGTAAGGATGTTTTGATGCCATTTTTTTCTGAAAAAAACATAATTATTCAAACGCCGCTAATAAAAAAATCTGGAGGTGGTATCATTCCCTGGCAAGGACTAAAAAAACAAATAGAACGCCACTTGCAAGGGACTGGAGTTTATGTTACAACCTTTTTTGATTATTACGGGATACCGGCAAATTACGCTTTTCCGAAATGGAGTGAATCCCTTTTTCAACCGGATAAAATAGTAAGGATGAACCTTTTGGAAACAGCTATGAAAGAAGATCTGAATAGAGATTTAAGCCGTCGCTTTATTCCTTATATTCAGCTTCACGAATTTGAAGGGCTGCTTTTTAACAATATAGAGGTTTTTCAACAAAATTTTACTGCACGAGAAATTGTTGACTTCAATGGATTAGAAACTACAATTGAGGCCTATCAAAATCCTGAAATGATCAATGACACTATAGAGAATGCCCCTTCCAAACGGTTGGAGAGATATATTTTGGGATACGACAAGGTGCTTTTTGGGAGTATGCTGGCAGAAAGTATTGGTTTGGATAGAATTAGACAAAAGAGTTTTAGGTTCAACAATTGGATACAGGAACTCTCTGAAATTTAATGATTGCTATGATCTAAAAATTCCCAGATAGCTCGCCTGGTCGATAGTTGGATTTAATAAAAAAGTAAATTCGTAATAGGATTTGATTTCGAATAAATAATAAGTATGTATATCGGTTAAGAGTCCGAAAAGCTAATTGTCAACATCTCAAATCCGAATATGCCTTTACCCCAGCCCTAAAGGGTGGCCATATTCTCAAAATTTCAAATAAGTTCAAAATTTTTGCTCCCTTTAGGGTCGGGGAAACAAAATTTTTGCATTATTAAAGTTTAGATTTTTATTAGGACACAAAACAGACATACATAAGTTATATTTAATTATGTTGGAAACGAGAAAAACGGCGCATAGCCTTTCAAAAGAAAGAAAGAAAGGAAAAAAGGCTTGTAAAATCCTTGATAGCTTCTTTCCGTATTGAAAATATTGATATTTCTGAGAAGGAAGCTATTGAGGTATTGGAGAAAGTGAAAATGAGGATTAAAAAACCAATTCTATAATTTTTTTGATCTTGAATTTATTCCATATATGGCGATTTTACTATTTTGAATAAAATGTTATTACGCTTCCATGCCCGAGTTTAAAAAATAAGCAATTCAGTTTAATTAAGTCTTCTCCCACGAACCCTAAGGGGTTGGATTTATTCTTTATGATTCAATCGGTGAGAATTTTAGTTCCCTGCCCCAAAACTTTGTAAGGCGGGCTTTAGGAGGGGCGAATAGAAATTTAGCACTGTTTTTATCTTTATAAGTATTTACGGCCAATCATTTAGATTAAACCCTTAATACTTATATATTTAAAGGATATACCTTCAGAAGTAAGCAAATTCTGCTTATATTTAATGGGTCTTAAATGTATTAGAGATATAATAAGCTGATACAGTTAAAGGAACTATTATGGTAAATGAAGACGACGATATAATTGAAGTGCAAGCTTTTACAGAACTATCAAAGGTTGCTAATAATATTGATGATCGCAATATGATGATTATTAATAAAATTGTAGAATATTTTTTGAAGGAGAACAATTATATAATTGAAGCTGCATTTAAAAACGGGAGTATGCAAGGCTCGCTCCATTATGCCATCGTGCTCCGAAGAGATTCTTTAATAAATAGAAACAGTATTTTCAGGTTTTTTGAGAAGTATGATTTGAGCAAATACGCCAATAGATATCCTGTTTATTTTCAGTTTATTCCAAAGGCTTTGGTAAGCAAAATGCAAGCTTACGAAAACATAGAAATTTCCTAAGGATCTGTTAAGAAATAAAGTGACCGAATTATAGGCAGTTATTTTGTTTGACCACAAGGCGAAAAACGCAGGCATAGCCGTAGCTATGACGAGTATTTTCAACCTGCCTACCGGCAAAGGCAGGCGCAGTGGGCGA
>JBDNGW010000052.1:0-9302 GCA_041689735.1 Leeuwenhoekiella sp.
ATACCAATGCTAATGCAGAGTCTTTTAATGCCAAAATAAAACTATTTAGAGCTAACCTAAGAGGTGTTACTGATGCCAAATTCTTCCTCTTTAGATTAGAGAAACTTTTTAGCTAATCCCCAAGAAATACATGTGACCCTAAAAAAGTAAAGCAGTAAAAGCGGTAAAATCAGTAAACAAGTAAAAATAGTAAATCAGGAAAATAGTAATACCAGTAAAAAAATTATACTGACGGAAATTTAAAACACTTATTGACAAGGTTCCAGGTGAATCCTAGTGGGTAAATAGAAAAAGTTGCTCATTGAAAATGTTATCTCGAGCCTACTTTTACCTTCCTAACCCTACTTGAGTATTGATAGAAACCCATAATATTCCAAATAAAGGCACAAACAAAAAGCCCAGTTCAAAATTTTGAACTGGGCTTTATTATTAAAAATTAGAATTTATCTAGGATTTTTTCTCCTCGATCTTATCATCTCCCAATGGCTTATCATCTTCTTTAGAAGCATCTTTAAATTCTTTTATTCCGCTTCCAAGTCCTCTCATCATCTCTGGAATTTTTTTACCTCCAAAAAGAAGCAGTATAACCAAAACGATAATACCTATTTGCCACGGGCCTACCATTCCTAAAAATATTGTCAATGCACTCATAACTTTTTATTTAGAAAGTAAATATAACAAGAAAAGTACAATTGCAACACTTTCTTATGAAAAATTAGCACGCGCCATCCTATCTTTTAATTTTATATTTGTGCTAGCCTATAAATATGAAGACAAAAAAGAAAGAAAACAAAAAGCTTAAAAGCAAACTTCTTCACAAGTACCGGTTGGTCATTCTCAATGAGGATACCTTTGAAGAGCGTGTATCTTTCAAGTTGACCAGGTTGAATATCTTCATACTTTTTGGCTTTTCTACCATTACCATTATTGCTCTTACCATCTTTTTGATAGCCTACACTCCTTTAAAGGAATATATACCCGGCTACCCATCGACGGAGCTCAGGAAGCATGCGACCCAACTTATGTTTGAGACAGATTCACTTAAGCGTAGTTTTGAGATCAACAAACAATATTATGCCAGTATAAGAAAAGTCTTGACCGGTGATAGCCTTACGGTAGATTTTAATAGGGATTCGATAATAGCCGCTATACAAAACCAGACACTGAACATAGATTTACAGCCCTCGCGTGCAGATTCCCTGCTACGTGAAAAAGTAGCGCAGGAAGATCGTTACAACCTCTTTAGCCCTGCTACCGCAGCGGTCACCAATACACTTTTCCCCCCGGTGAAAGGTATTATTACAGAATCTTATGATGTTAACACCAGGCATTATGCCGTTGATATTGCGGTAGTAAGAGATGAACCAGTAAAAGCAGCGGCAGACGGAACCGTCATTTTTTCTGAATGGACGGCAGATACGGGCTATGTCATCATAATGGAGCACGCCGGTAATTTAATTTCTGTATATAAACACAATGCCACACTTAATAAACAACAGGGCGATCTTGTAAAGGCTGGAGAAGTCATTGCCACAGCAGGATCTACCGGTACGCTGAGTACGGGACCACACCTTCATTTTGAACTATGGAGCGGCGGTTATTCCGTGAATCCCACCAATTATATAAACTTTGAATAGCACATGTCCCTAAAATCTTTTGCCGCCCGCCTTTTTGCCCGCTATACCGTTTCAAAGACCAAAAAATGGGCCGCTCAGCCCGTTAAAACACAGGAAAAGGTATTTCAAGATCTTATAAAGACAGCGAAGGCAACGAAATTTGGCCAGGACCATCATTTTGATCAAATACAAACAGCGGAGCAATTTGCGGCGCGGGTGCCGGTACGGGATTACGAAGAGCTTAAGGAGTACATAGCATTGGTAGTAAAAGGCGAAAAGGATATTTTATGGCCAGGAAAACCTGTTTATTTTGCCAAAACATCGGGAACGACCTCTGGGGCAAAATATATCCCCATTACCCAAAAATCAATGCCCACCCACATTAAAGCAGCTAGAAACGCGATTTTAAGCTACATCGCAGAAACGGGTCATTCGGAATTTGTAGATGGAAAAATGATCTTTTTACAGGGAAGTCCCACCCTTGAGGAAAAAAACGGGATCAAACTGGGTCGGCTTTCGGGCATTGTTGCTCATTATGTGCCCAGTTATCTGCAAAAAAACCGCTTGCCCAGTTGGGAAACCAACTGTATTGACAACTGGGAAGAAAAAGTGGACGCCATAGTTACAGAGACCATTCAGGAAGATCTTAGGGTCATAAGTGGAATTCCATCGTGGGTGCAGATGTATTTTGAGCGATTAATGGCAAAAAACGGTCAAAAAGTGGGTAAAATCTTCCCTAATTTTCGTCTTTTTATATACGGTGGAGTCAATTATGAACCGTACCGGAAAAAGTTTGAAAGTTTAATTGGCAGAGCTGTCGATAGCATAGAATTATTTCCGGCAAGCGAAGGTTTTTTCGCGTATCAGGATACTCAAAAAGAAGCTGGAATGCTTTTGCTGCTGGATTCGGGTATTTTCTACGAATTTATAGCGGCAGATCAATTTGGTGATAATAATGCACCGCGCCTGACCATTGGTGAAGTAGCGCTGGGCATAAACTATGTGATGATCATTTCTACAAGCGCGGGGCTGTGGGCCTATAATGTGGGAGATACGGTGCAGTTCACCTGTCGCACGCCCTACAGGATTATCGTTACCGGGCGTATCAAACATTTTATCTCGGCCTTTGGGGAGCATGTGATCGGGAACGAAGTGGAGTGCGCGATCGCCTTGGCCAGTGCCGATTTTGAAGCGGAGTTAACCGAATTTTCGGTGGCGCCGCAGATAAATCCTGTTCAAGGACTTCCCTATCACGAATGGTTCATCGAGTTTGAAAAACGGCCCCGCGACATGCACGCTTTCGCGGAAGCGATAGATAAAGCCCTACAGGAGCAGAATTCCTATTACAAAGACCTGATCGCCGGCAAAGTGCTGCAAACCTTAAAGATACGTTTAGTGAAGCGAGGCGGTTTTAATGATTATATGCGCTCGCAGGGCAAACTGGGCGGACAGAACAAATTGCCGCGCTTGGCCAATGACCGAAAAATTGCCGATGCTTTGCCAGTAACCGATTTTTAAAATCGGTATATTTGACCCCTATGAGCATAACAGATACTGACGATAGAACAAGGGCTCAAGAAAGCTCTAGCGCCATTGAGCGCATGTACATTACGATGCGTCATCTTTTTAACCGTGGCTTTTACAAACCCATGGGGGTTTCTGGAGAAACACTTCGTGAATCCCTGCTTATCCTGAGACCGGAGATCTATGGTGCCGTGGGAGAACAAAAGGTGGAACTTGACGGCCTGTTATATGTTATAGACCGTCTTCCTGACGGAATTGAAGAGTGCCGGTATATCAACCTTACCAGCGATGAAGGCTATAAAGACTCACATTTTAAGCCCATAATTCCGCCGAAGAGACGTAGAAATTGCTACCGTATCGATGAAGAACAAATGAATATTGAGATTACCCGCGGGCGTTCTGAAATCTACGATATCCTTACACATCTTACCTTTTTGTTTATTGAATCGCACAAAATCATGCGCCGTGTGATCATCAATGAAGAGGGGAATACCACCAGAGATTGGAAAAAACTTGAAAAAATGGTGCTCAGTGAGGAAGAACCTACTCAAGCAGAGCGCGAGATCGCCCTTACTTATACAGCAAACATTCTAGGCAGGACCTTTCAGGAAGTGAGCAGTATTTATGGCAAATTTGCCACGGCCAAAAACATCAAGCGTTTTTTGAAGATTATTTACTGGTTGGGCAAACGCGCTATTGAAGAAACCCTGGGAAGCGAAAAACGCATAGTAACTTTTACACCGGTGCTGCGAGAGCGTCTTGGTCATCACATACACGGTGAAGTCTGGGCAGATACTATTAAAAAAACACTTGAGGAAAATGGACTTATCAACCGTCCGTTGCATATCATCAGTGCAAATATGCACAGCGTGATGAATACCCTTTTTGCGCCCGTAGCGCTGGAAAAGGAAATGAAGAAGAAAACAAATCTGGAGATCTACGAGATTTTAAGTGATTCTGCAAGCGGGAAATTGAGAACACGGGTAGAAAAAACAGCTCTGGCAAACGGAATGATTTCACTGCCAGACCAAAGCGGGAGCAATATTGACATACAGATCTTTGATATTTCAAAACTGGAGATTTCACTAAATAATTTTTGCCATAAACCAGACTATGAAAAAGGCAAGGAACCAGTCATTATCGTGATGGATTATGCGTTTGGCGAACAGGCCTATGAAACCATGGAAGAGCTCCTAAAGCCCTACGAAAAAGGAAGGGAAACCGTATATCTGGAAGTACCGTCCATTTCCATAATGGGAAAGGCAGGTGTTCTGGAAGGTGGTAAAGGGGACATTATGATACCCAAAGCGCACCTTTTTGAAGGGACGGCAGATAATTATCCGTTTGACAATGAGCTTAAAAAAGAGGATCTTGAAGGGCATGGTATTTCGGTCTATGAGGGTGCAATGATCACTGTACTGGGCACATCGCTGCAAAACCGTGAAATCCTCAAGTTTTTTTATGAAAGCTCGTGGAATGTAATTGGTCTCGAGATGGAGGGCGCACATTACCAGAAAGCAATTCAGGCGGCAGCCAAATTAAGGGGGAACATCAGTGATACCGTGAAGGTTCGGTACGCGTACTATGCTTCAGATAACCCATTAAAAACGGGAAGCACACTGGCTAGTGGCGGGCTGGGAACGACTGGAGTAAAGCCAACATACCCGATCACCGAAAAAATCCTAGAACAAATATTCAATACATAATGAGAAACGATAACGACGTTTACGTAGATGATGTTTTTAATAAACTAAAGCAGTTTGTAAAGCGTATTTTTCGCCTTATTTTTAAGGTTTTTAACCTTATTTGGTCAAAAAAAATAATTTTTCTTGGGCTGATCGTACTTGGGCTGGTCATTGGTTTTTTTCTAGATCACACACGGTATGAAACTGTCCTACAGATCAGGACATTTCAGGTCAGTACAGAATATATCTATAATGTAGTGGACAACCTTAATAAAAACCTGGGAGACACCACGTATTTAAAAGAAAACGGCTTTAAAAATCTTGAGCTTCAAAGCGTTGATATTGTGCCGATGGCAAATATGGAAGATTTGCTTTCTACCTTTAGGGATGACGATTCGAGAACCCTGGAGACCTTAATACTCAATACTAGCACACAGGATCTGCTCACCTCAAAATTTTTTAGATCGCAATACATTCAGCATGAGATTTCAATAAAGTTTGGCAAGGCATTCGACAAAAACTCGATTGCAAATTTTCTGGATTTCCTTAACAGTAACCGCTATTACCAGGATCTTTTTGAGTTGGGGCAAAGTTCCTTGCATATACGTATCAAGGAGAGTGAAAGTTCCATAGTGCAGATAGATACTTTAATAGCGAATTACAATGAAAATTTAAAAGAAGGCAATGCTAACGGCCCAATGACCGCATTTATAAGTGAGCAGCGTGCAACCAGTATTTTTGACCTGCTCAAATATAGGAACAACTTGGTAAAGGATATAGAAAACCTCAGGTTGGGACTGGAAGAGCTCAAAGCACCGGTTACTTTAACAAACAATCCAGTTATCATCGAGCAGGACGGTCTGGTAAAAAACAAAACCGTATTTGTACCTTTAATGCTAGCAAGTGTTTTCTTGCTCATACTTTTACTTCTTGCCTTCATTAGAAAAATGAAACAATGGGTGCAAAAACCTTGACCGGATCTGTTATGAGACCACTCAGTTTGCACACTTTATACACGGTTTTATTCTTTTTAGGTCTGTTTTTTATACCTTTTAACTCCTATCGTGGCATACCCATATTGGGTGAGTATAGTAGAGAGTCCGCAACCTTGTTTTTTCTGTTTGGAAGCGGTATTCTGGTTGTTGAATTTTTAATTAAGGGACGTGTTGTTTTTCCATTGAAAAACGGGATTTTTTGCGCTGTGCTTATTTTTCTGGGTTGGTGTTTTTTAACTACTTTGTTTAATATCCCCGTGGTAAGCGACAATTTTTATAAAGGTATTTCTGGAATAGAGCGTTTTTTTAGACAGTATGTTTCGCTGTTGATCATCGCCTTTTTCTTCCTTATTTTTTTTATAAATGTAGTCAGTCGGTTAGGAGCTGCAACTATTTTAAAACAAGTACGAAGGGTTTTCCTTTTTTCATTAATTGTAGTTGCCTTTTACGGAGCCCTGGAGACCCTTATCGTGGTTTTTGGACTTGGGCAATTAAAACCGTTGCTTCTTTCTTTTAATTACTTTCCCTTTACTGAAGTCCGTTTATCCGGTGAGCGTATTTCTGGAGTAAGTTTTGAAACGCCTTTTCTTGCCATTTACCTTATCACAATTTGCGGATGGATGCTGAGTTACATTATAACGAACAAAGGCATTTTGCGTTTTGTACCGGCGCTGCTTGTACTTGAACTCACCTTCTTTGCGGGATCACGTACCGGCCTTGTTGTAATCAGCCTACAGTACCTTGTTTTTTTTGGAGTATTGCTGTTCTTTAAGAAATACAGAAAAAATATCTTCTACCTTTTTTCCGGTTTTGTAATAATCGTTGGTGCTGCACTTATTTTTAGCGGTGGCAAGCTTATAGAGGAAGCACGAACCAAGTTGGATTCCCTTAATTTTGAGCAGAATCTCTTGACGAGCATTTCCAACCGAAGCCGTTTTGGTATGCAATACGCTTCTTTTCAGGTTTTTCAGGACCGCCCAGTCATTGGCGCTGGTTTCGGACAGCTGGCTTATGAGGGCTATAAATATTACCCAGCGTGGGCGATAACAAATAATTATGAGTTTAGGTTAAATTACATGAACCAGCGCCGGGATTCATTTCCTCCCAGTTATAACTTGTATTTGAGAATAATGGCAGAGTCTGGATTGATTGGGCTCATTTCTTTTCTTACCATACTTATACTGGCTATTTATAGAGCTTTAAAATTAATAAGAGAACCCGAAGGACCGGAGCGAACCTTGGGACTGGTTACCTTGGTTTCGGTAGTGGGCTTTGCCTTTAACTGGCTGCAGATAGACGCCTTTAGAATGTTTGGATTCTGGTTGAGCATCGCCATACTCTGCATTCCGCTTCGCGAAAAAACGCCTGCCTATCCGCAGGAATATGTGCATGGAACACTTTAATCTTGAACATATTTAATCCTATTGATTTGAAAAGGTATTCAGTATGGCTTTCCGACTTTAGTTTCAGGGATTTCCCTTAATTTCGCTGCATGTTTTATATGGTTTGGACAGCGCACATTCTTTTTCTTCGGTAAAAACAATTTATGAAATTAACGTATATCGTTGAAGTAGATCCTCTTGTGCATTCTGGGATCATAAAGAAAATAAACAACCAGATTTCGATCTGGCGAGAGCACGGGCATGAGGTTCAAACACTCATTCTTTGGCCAAGGGCTTCTGGTAGCCAAGATAGAAAATACATTCAAGGAACTTATTTTTCAAATAGAGTGCTGGATCAGTTGCCGCAAGGCTTTTTGAATACGTATTTAACTAAAATAACGGCACTAACGCGCATAAAAAAGGCGCTGGATAATTTTAATCCGGATCTGGTTTACATTCGTCAGAATATCTGGTATCCAGGTCTACCCGGAGTTTTGAGGCAGTATAAGACCGTTATGGAGCTCAATTCGGTAGATTATATGGAAATGGAGTTCTACTCCAGCCTTAAGAAAAAAGTATATTTATGGGGCAAAAAACGGCTCCTTAAGGCGATTTCTGGTCTTGTTGTGGTTTCTCCAAATATACTGGAGCATTATGGGGAATATAAAATCCCGAAAAAAGTTGTTTCCAATGGTATTGACCTCAACAAATTTATAGTGCCGGAAGCTGCTATACAGAAAAAGGAGCAAACAAATCTTATTTTTGTAGGAAGTGCCAATATGCACTGGCACGGGCTTGATAAAATTTTTGAATTGGCAAGGAATTTTCCTGATTATTCTTTTGACATTGTGGGTTATGAGCGAAAGGATATAACTGAAGATGTTCCGCCAAATGTGACTTTCCACGGTTGGGTAAACAGCGAGCAGTTGCAAATGCTTTATCAAAAAAGCAATCTGGGCATCGGTTCCTTTGGAAATCACCTAGTGGGAAAAAAAACAGACAGCACCTTAAAGGTTTTAGAATATCTGGCCAGTGGCCTGCCAGTTATTCTGGGCCATCGCGACACCGATTTTCACGATGCGGATTTTCTCCTTAAAATCACTGATGAAGAATACAACCTATTGCCCGCCGAAGAGATCAAAGCTTTTATAGAAAAAAATAAAGATAGAAGAGTCACCCATGAAGAACTGAAAAAAATAGATTCTAGAACCAAAGAAGGGGAGCGCCTTCAGTTTTTCAAAGACCTTTTAAATAAGTAGCCAAATTCCTTGTTTGTGAACAGTACTGCCGAAATCGTCGTCTTAATACCGCATTATAACAATCCCGAGGGGTTAAAAAAATCGTTGCAGACGATACAGGAAGATATCAACATTGATATTCTTATTGTAGATGATGGCAGTAAAAAATTGCTGATAGATGAGTCTGCTCTGCAGGATAATCTGCCTACCTTTCTTAATCTTGCTTTTATATATCTAGAAAAAAACGGAGGAATAGAAGAAGCACTTAATACCGGTTTGCGGCATATTTTATCAACAAGCCATACCTATATCGCCCGTCTTGATTGTGGGGATCTTTGCGCACCGGGACGCTTTCTTACCCAAAAAAAGTTTATGGAAAACCAACCAGAATTGGGATTGGTCGGTTCTTACGTGCATTTTATAGATAGTGGCAGCAACTGGCTTTATGATTTAAAACCGCCCACCGGCCATGATCAAATCAAACGGAAAATGCATGTAAATGCTATGTTTGTTCATCCCACTATCATGCTTAAAACCGAAGTGATAAAACAGATAGGCCTATATCCTACGACCTATCAAGCCGCAGAGGATTTTGCTTTTTTCTTTAAGATCATAAAGCAGTTTAAGGCAGCAAATATTCCGGAATTCCTGGTGTCTTGTGAGGTTAATTCTGGTGGGATTTCGCTAACGAGAAGAAAAGAACAATTGACCAGTAGGATGCAGATTCTAAAAGAAGAATTTTATTGGGGTTTTTATCCCTGTTATGGTTTGGTCCGTAATTTTATAATCAGCAAGTTGCCCTATTCTTTGATCCATAAAATAAAAAAAATGTTCAGGTGAATATAATCCGGGAAGTTAAAAC
>JBDNGW010000053.1:0-2129 GCA_041689735.1 Leeuwenhoekiella sp.
ACAATTTTGCTCACGGATTTACAAACCCCAACGCATTAATAGAAACATTTATAGAAGCTTTATTGGCTTTTTTAACGGCACAGGGATTAGCAGAAAAAAATCCTTATTGCTTTTTGACTTTGCTTTGGTCTTTCGGATTTGGATTGCGGATTTGCCGATTACTAATATTGTTTTTTATTCTGTTGTTTTTTGGGCGGGCTTGGCATCGGCGCATCCGCAGCAATTGTGCCCATATATATTTCATAGATAAACATACCTAAATAGCGTTCCTTTAATACGCTGAATTAAAAAAGCGTACCTTTGCCCCTTATTTAATTTTATGACATTTAAAGACTTGGGTCTTATAGACCCCATCCTTAAGGCACTAGCCGATAAAGGATACACACATCCTACTCCTATTCAAGAACAAGCGATACCTATTTTACTCAAAGACAAAGATCTTTTGGGCTGCGCCCAAACGGGAACGGGTAAAACAGCAGCTTTTACTATACCCATATTACAAGGAATTTATAGTAACATAAACGCAGGTAAAAGCGGCAGGAAAATCAAGGCGCTCATCATTACACCCACCCGGGAATTGGCCATCCAGATCGATGATAATATCACCGAATATGGCAAATTCACCGGGATTAAAAATACCGTGATTTATGGCGGTGTCAAACAGGGATCACAGGTAAAAGCTTTACGCAGCGGTGTCGATATACTTACCGCCACGCCGGGACGCCTTCTTGATCTGATCAATCAGAAACATATCAACCTCCGAGATCTTGAGTATTTTGTGCTCGATGAAGCCGACCAAATGCTGGATATGGGCTTTATTCACGACATCAAAAAGATCATCAAAATTATACCAAAAGACAGGCAATCTCTTTTCTTTTCGGCAACGATGCCACGGTCAATTATTGACCTTTCCAAACAGATTCTGGGCGATTTTGAACGTATTACTATAGAACCGGAGCAAACCACTGCAGAGCGCGTGGATCAAGCGGTATATTTTGTGAGCAAAAAAAGTAAGGTGAAATTGCTGACACATCTTATAAATACCGATAAACCTGATTCTACACTTGTTTTTTCGCGTACCAAACACGGAGCGAACAAAATTGTGAAATCACTGGATAAAGCGGGAATAAATTCTGCTGCCATCCATGGTAATAAATCGCAGGCCGCCCGTCAAAAAGCACTGGGTGCTTTTAAAGATGGTGAAACCAAAGTACTGGTAGCGACTGATATTGCAGCCCGTGGCATTGACGTTTCCAAACTTTCGCTGGTGGTACAGTATGATCTCCCCAACGTACCTGAAACCTATATACACCGCATAGGCCGCACCGGCCGAGCAAAGGCAAGCGGTACCGCACTCGCTTTTTGCGCCGATGATGAACGCCCGTTTTTAAAGGATATTGAAAAACTCATCAAACAAAAACTGGATGTAGTCAAAGATCATCCCTATCTTGTGGATGGTCCTGACGACGATGAACCACAGCAGGAAAGACAGCCAAGAAGTCCTAGAAATCAACCTAGATCATCACAAAATCGATCAAGTAGGAGCAACTCTGGTAATCGAAAAAAAATTGCTGGAGATCCCAATAAACGCTTTGATAGTATGCGCAAATCGCGAAACAGTAATTCCAATAACAGATAAATTAATCTGATCTGATCTCATTTACAAAACCGCTTCATTACGAAGCGGTTTTTCTATTTTAAAAGGTAAGTTCGAGCTAAAAAAAATGGGTAAGTTCGAGATTTCATTCAAAAAATTTGAAAAACGACAGTATTGACATGTTTGAATGATTTTTAGTACGGGTCCTTTTCCAAAGCTTTCTTGCCTTTGGAAAAGTTGACTTTGTACAGGCTATTTTTTAGACTGTAAAAAATTTAAACTGGTATCTTCATTTTAAACCTGAATTTTCATTTTATTGATTTTCAGTAAAATATATAATTCTGTCACTGATAGTAAATTCTGCAAGAATTTGTATCGAGAACCCTATCATTGAGTCCACTCCGAAAAGCCTAAAGCAGTTATAAACATCTAATTGTCAATTAAATAGTTTTATTTTTCGGGTTGCTTTTTGTATCTTCGTTGTCATTCAAAAGTACAATAAATGTTTAAAAAATCACCCAAATCAAGTCAG
>JBDNGW010000054.1:0-16124 GCA_041689735.1 Leeuwenhoekiella sp.
AACTCTAAGTGCACAATCCTTGCTACTTAGAGTTTAGTTAAATTTAATGGTTTCAAGCAATTTATCCATTTTAAAATTAATACAATAGACTTAAAGAACAGCGTAAGGCTAATTCAAGATTTTTCGTACAGCTTAAGGCCCTAGTTTTAGGGTGTGCCGAAATTTTGCAAAGCAAAACACATGCAGTATTTGAAATTAAAATCGATGAAACGCTCATAAAATAGGATTAAGTACAAATATAAAAATACCTGAAAACCCCTGAAATGGGTAATATTTCTACATATTAGGGATCAATTCTACACGTTTCTACACAATTAACGCTAGCAGATAATCTATATAAGATACGTAAGTAACTGTAAATAAGTTTATTAAAATTGTAACCGGGATTCTTTTCAAATGGTATGATTTTCACTCATACACAATTGAAGCAATTATTAAGAAATAATTATAAAAGACTTCACCTAAAATAACCGCTTGATTTTTAAATGTAAGCTGCATTTGAATTTTTTAGTACTTGATAAATAACTAAACTAAAACCTAAATTATTTTAAAAATGAGAAAAAACTCAACCCCCTTACTCGCTTCTTTTTTAATGTTCATCTTATTCTCTTGCTCGTCAGATGATCTTGCAAATGATGAGATGGGTATAGAAACTGCAGACCTAGCCGTAAAACTGAATCGTTCCTCTAGCCCATGTGGAGAAAACCTCTTGGCTATGGTAAGCAATTCCAAACTTTCCATCGACTGCCTTTCTGACCTTGGAGGCCAAACCGTAAACATGCCCAAAGGTGTTGACCTTGATTTTAATGGAGGCAGCCTTGCAAATGGTACACTGAATTTTAATGGTGGTACAATAGATGGCCGTATTCTGAGCAAAGGACTTAAAATTACCGGAGATGTACAGTTGTCAAATAATACTGTGCAATTTGAACCTTCCCAATGGGGTATCGTCCAGGGATGGACTAGTTTCAATAAAGCGAAAGCAAATAAAGACGCAGTAATGGAAGCCATTGCCCAGATACAATCTTTGGGTGGTAATACCATGGAAATAGGTGAACTAGATGCATATTTCTATGTGGGTAATGAACATTACAATCCTAATTGGTATTCAGCTGAGGAAGGTATAGCCATTCCTTCTAATTTTAAGTTAAAAATGAATAATAACACGCATCTTCGCGTGTACCCAAATGATTCTCCTGTATATGCATTAATAGGTCTAAGAGGTGTTAAAAATGCAGAGGTAGAAGGAGGTCATTTGCACGGAGATAGGGACGATCACGATTACTCGCAAGGCGGTACAACGCACGAATGGGGCAGTCTTATAGAGATAGAAGGCTCTCAAAACTCTACTGTTAGAAATGTTAGTATGAGTATGGCATCTGGTGACGGTATGAGAATACACAGTTTGATGTTTACTTTTCAACCCGGGTACACTCCAACAAAAAATATTGTAATTGATAATTGTATATTTGATAAGAATCGTAGAAATAATCTTACTATAACTGATGGTAAGAATTTAATCGTGGAAAACAGTACTTTTAAAAATGCAGGAGTTGACACCAATAAATCTGAAGGTACACTACCTAAAATGGCCATTGATGTGGAAGCGTTGAGAAAACGAATCAATGGAAAAATTGTTTACTATGAAAAAGTAAATGGAGTCATAATAAGAAACAATAAAGAGTACGGAAGTAAGCAGAGTGGTTTCTTAGGATCTGTTCAGAAATAAAGTAACCGAATTATAGGCAGTTATTTTGTTCATCAACAAGGCGAAAAACGCAGCCATAGCCGTAGCTATGGCGAGTATTTTCAACGCAGTTGCTGGGCAAAAGAACCCATAGAAATGGGCAGGTTATTTCTAAACAGATCCTTTGGTCAAATCACTAAATAAAATATTATTTGATATATCAATTGTATTATTCTCAATTTTAGCTCTTAACATTTAACTTTCATATGGTAATTCTTCCCAGTTTTGATAATACTCTTCCCAAATCTTTTTATCAAGCCTACTTGCATTTACAGCTCCTTTGATCCCCCTAGCTCTTAAACTTGGGTCAAGACTTGCAAAATTCACTAAATTATAGGCTATTGAACTCGGTGTTCTCCCTATCAAATTAGCAAGAAGAATTACTTCAGGATTTGTTTTATGTAATTTTCCAAAAGGTAATTTACAATAGAGATTTATGGCTAAAATCAGTTCATTGCGTGTCCAAAGTTTTTGACCTTTCTTCATAAAGTGTTGATAGTTCGTTTTTCCAAATATACCAGAACTTTTTCCTAGTTAAAAATCAAGTTGTTTTTCTTTGCGATAGGGATTGAAGTGAAAATCCTTTTTGTGAGGTACGAAAAAAAGATTGTAACGTAAAGCCCGACCTACCTTTTTCAGGTGGGTATCGCCCAAATCAACATTATAAATTTCTAAACATCATCATTGGAAAATCAATAGAACAGCATAGTTATGGCGTCAAAATAAGAATAACAATAATAATAATCTCAATACCACTTCCTAGTAAACAAATTTAACAATGTCCTTAGGCTCAAGGTAACAATAAAACGTATTTTTTGATCATAATCCGGTTGGCCGATTTCCCATCCCTTTGACGACACTATGGGTAAATAAAGCTCAAAATAATCTTCTACCAGAACTGCCCGTATCCCACTGTCAAAGGCAAAACGGGCGCTGTTGTCACGGCTTTTGAATATCCCCACATCGCCATAAACATGCAAGAACCGATAGAGCGTGGTACTGGCATTTGCAGTGGCCATCCATTCGTTGGCAAATGGACGTTCCAGTTGTGATTTAAAACCTCCTTCTGCGATGACAAGCTGCTGGCTGAAAAGGCCACTGCTTTCTGATCTTCCGTAATAATTATAATTGAAAAGGTAATCAGTAGGCCGATCCAGTGCAAAACTGAAGTAGTCACCGTCAGAACGGGTGTCATTATAAAGGAAGGTGCCGGCGAAAAGTCGAAAATCGAACTGCCGGTTGTTCAAAAACACTTTCCTATATTTGGCCGTGGCCGAAATCTTACTGAATTTTTTGGCCAGCTGAAAATCGGTATTCCAACTGAACGCATCGATAACTCCCGGGCTGCTATTGGAGTAGCGCACGTTAAAAACATTATAATCAGGATCTTCGTTGGTGATAAATTCTGAAGCATCACGCGATACGTTAATGCTGCTTATGGTCAAAAATTGCCTTTTATCTGACCGAAAATCGTTTGTCCTAAACGCAAAGGTCATGAACGGACTGTATTTATTGTAAAACGCATCTGGCGCAAAAGACTGCGTGGAGGCTGAAATCCCGTAACGAATGGCATACAGGTTTCCTTCTTCAATATTCTGGGTGTAACTGAGGCCCACGCTGCCAACAAGTGATTTTGATTTTAGCCCCAATTGCGGTTCAACACTGTAACTAAAAGCTTTAGAAAGAAGGGTTTTGTTATACATATTCGCTCCAAGAGAAATCCCATCGTAAAAGTTATACTCAAAAACGGGCATAAAGAATACCTGACTTTTGGCTGGATCTTCAAGATCCTGAAATAATTTGAACTGGACCGGTTTATGAAAGCCCAAGAATGGTTTCACTTTTTTATAGTTGTTGCGTCTGTTAAATTCTGGCACAACACCATCTTTATTCAGCGCCACACGATCCACGCCAGCTGCCTTGATGGCGATTGTTTTTTCGCCTTTAAAACCTTCTAGCCAGCGCTTAGAGATCACACTATCTTTATTCATGCCAAATACGGGAATGGGCATGGTATTATCGCGTTTATTCTGAATTTTTATATAAAGGGAATCCCTACGCTTTTTTATCCGTCCCAACTTATAATCAATTTTTACCCGAGTATTAACATATTCCTTAAAGAACCAATCCAGGTTTTTATCGGTGTTCTTCCGAAGCATTTGTTCAAAGGCGGCCGATGAAGTCGGTTGAAGTTTTTGAGTAGTATAAAATTGACTTATCGTGCTATCTATTAAGTGGTTACCCATGTAGGATTGCAAATAATTGAACCCGCTACCCGCTTTGTATGCGTTGCCAATATTCTCATTGAATTTAATGAGCGAGTCGTGCGAAGTGCTGAGTGGCTGATCCAGATTAAGGCGCGCCATGTGCAAATACAGCAGGCTATACTGATCGTTAAACTCTAAAGTAGAGAGGTTATACTGGCGCAACAGCCAGTATTTCTCAAGGCTCCCAAGGACTTTCAGTTTTGGATAATGTATATCTATATACCGCATCATGAGGTGGATTTTTATTGCATCGCCCACCCAGCGATCTTTGCGGGGATTGAAAAGCAAGGTGTTGTCTACAAACTGATTTACTTCTGTCTTTAAGATCTGCAGCTCATATTTAAAACCATTGGGAAACGGATTTATAAAATTTGGTAACTGGTTAAGACCGTAAACGGGATTGTCGTGATAATCCTCCACTGAAAGCAGCAATTTATCAAAGGGGTAAGATCCCAGTTCATTAGTAAGGTAATTGCTCACTTTATCAATGATCATGGCCCGATTTATAGGATTTTCCCTGTCATCAATAATATTGGTCAGTACCTTAAAATCATCAGTTTTCACAAACTCAAAATCAGGTTTGTTCCGAAGGTAAATATTGGCCTGAATTCGGTCATTTCCAGTAAAAATGGCTTTAAAATGGGTAGAATCTGTCAGATCTTCCGTCCTTTGATCAAATTCTGAACTTGCTTTCATACCGAGCGGAAGCACTAACGAAATATCAAAATCTGTTGGGTTCATATACAGATCGTCCAGATTTTTATTGCTGTAGCTTTCCCATTTTCCATCATAAACGGCGGGAGCTAAAAACCAGTATCGCAAATTATAATTGCCATTGTCAAGAACACCATAGCGCGTAAAGCGCGCATCCTGAATCTTTAATTCATAAAAAAAGCTGATTTTTGCCGTATTTCCAGGTAAAAGAGGTGTTTTTAAGATAACTTTTAAAACATCTACTTCATCTTCTGAACGTGAAAATTGTAAGGTCTGGTAGTTGCCGTCTGCAACAGAACGTATGCGTGTGTGACCACGGTACTCTTTTTTGGCCAAATAAAAGCGGCGGTCATAGTTTTCGGCAAAGCGCTTCGCCAAGGCTGATTTTTTAGTCGAAAAACTGTTGGCCCAGTCATTAAAAATGATCTCGTACAGCGTATCTTTTGAAGTATTTTTAAACAAGGTCTCCTGCTGTAGTTGCAGCGTATGGGTATCCGTATTCAGTTTCCCGTTAATATGGATGCTGTTTTGGCTCCAAATAAATTGGCAAAAAAGTAGATATACGAAAAATGCGGGCAAGAATTTGCTCAAAGTAATGGTGGTCTTATATCATTTTTAATGGAAAAAAGGAGCATCAGGATTTTATGATCAGGATTTGTGCTCGGCGCATCGGCCAGTATACGTAACGTAAAAGCAAGTTGTTTAGTTTTACCGTATTTTTAAAAGTTGGGGCTAAGGTTGTATTCTGCGTAAAAATCATTAAGTACTTCCAGCACTTCATCTTCGGTATCCACTAGATGTATAAGATCTACATCTGCATCGCTAATGTTCGCATATCCCTCCAATAAAATTTTTCTTATCCAGCCCATTAAATCCTGCCAAAAATCCCGCCCAACAAGGATTATAGGAAATTTATCGATTTTATGTGTTTGTATCAATGTGATCGCTTCAAAAAGTTCGTCGAGCGTTCCAAAACCCCCAGGCATAACTACAAACCCCTGAGAATATTTCACAAACATTACCTTGCGCACAAAAAAGTAGTCAAAATTGATGCTTTTATCACTATCTATATACGGGTTATCATGCTGTTCAAAAGGCAGGTCAATATTGAGTCCCACCGAAGTACCGCCGGCCAAATGCGCGCCTTTGTTGGCCGCTTCCATAATCCCGGGACCGCCACCAGTTATTACCCCGTAGCCATTGTCAACAATTTTTTGAGCAATGGAAGAAGCCAGTTTGTAAAGTTCATGATCCGGTTTGGTACGCGCACTTCCAAAAATGGAAACACAGGGTCCAATGCGGCTCAATTTCTCAAAACCATTAACGAACTCGCCCATGATTTTAAATATTGCCCAAGAGTCGTTGGTTTTATTTTCGTTCCATCCTTTTGGTTGATTTTCAATCCTCATATTGCTATTTTCGGGGTTATTTTGGCTGTTTTGCCTGTTTTTTAGCCTTTTTCTTCGATTTTTTTAGATTTTCTGTGGGCTTGGCTTTTGCCAATTCTTCCTTTAGAAATTTTGTCGTATATCCTTTATTAGACTTTGCGACTTCTTCCGGCGTTCCCTGGGCCACAATCTCACCACCGGCGTTTCCGCCTTCGGGTCCTATATCAATAATATGGTCTGCGACCTTGATCACATCCATATTATGCTCTATTATAAGCACGGTGTTCCCTTTATCAACAAGTTTGTCAAGAACCTCCAGTAGTACTCTAATATCTTCAAAGTGCAGACCGGTCGTGGGTTCGTCCAAGATATAAAATGTATTGCCGGTGTCCCGTTTAGAAAGTTCGGTGGCGAGTTTGATACGCTGCGCTTCCCCGCCGGAAAGTGTGGTGGATTGTTGACCAAGTGAAATATATCCCAATCCCACATCTTTTATAGTCTTTACTTTACGATAAATATTCGGAATGGGCTCAAAGAATTCCACCGCCTCATTAATGGTCATTTCCAGCACATTGGCAATTGATTTTCCTTTGTACCGAATCTCCAAGGTTTCTCGGTTGAAACGTTTCCCCTGGCAGGTTTCACATTCCACATAAACATCGGGTAAGAAGTTCATCTCGATCACGCGCAAACCACCACCGCGACAAGTCTCGCAACGACCTCCCTTCACGTTGAAACTGAAACGTCCAGGTTTATAACCGCGTATAAGCGATTCTGGTATTTTGGCAAAAAGACTGCGTATTTCACTGAAAACGCCGGTATACGTGGCCGGATTAGAACGTGGCGTTCTGCCAATGGGTGATTGGTTTATATCAATTACCTTATCACATTCATCCAGTCCTTTAATGCTTTTATAAGGTTTTGGTTTTTTTACACCATTAAAATAATGGGCGTTCATAATAGGGTAAAGGGTCTCGTTGATGAGCGTGGACTTGCCACTTCCCGAAACGCCGGTGACCAGAATCATTTTCCCCAACGGGATTTTGAGATCTACATTTTTAAGGTTGTTGCCGGTAGCACCTTTCAATACAATCTGCTTTCCATTGCCTTTGCGGTGCTCTGCCGAAAACGGTATTTTCTTTTGTCCGTTTAAATACTGTGCGGTAATCGTTTTTTGATTTAATAGATCGGCCGGTGTGCCCTGACTGATGATCTCGCCGCCGTGCTTTCCTGCTTTGGGACCCATGTCGATTACGTGATCTGCTTTTAAAATCATGTCTTTATCGTGCTCCACCACAATAACGGAATTGCCGATATCGCGCAACGCTTCCAGGGAACGAATCAACCGCGCATTATCCCGCTGATGCAAGCCTATACTGGGTTCATCAAGTATGTATAGTACGCCCACCAACTGTGAACCTATTTGTGTGGCCAGCCGGATACGCTGCGCCTCCCCACCGGAAAGCGATTTTGAACTGCGGTTAAGTGACAAATAGGTAAGACCAACATCTACAAGAAACTGGATACGCGTATTTATTTCCTTTAAAATTTCCGAAGCGATCGCCATTTGTCTTTCGTTCAGGTTGGGGGGAAGCTTATTAAACCATTCGGCCAACTGGTCGATATCCATCGTGGCAAGGTCTGCGATACTTTTTTCGCTAATGCGGAAATAAAGCGATTCCTTCATTAAGCGTGCACCTTCGCACTCTGGACAAGTAATCTTATCCATATATTCTTTTGCCCATCTGCGCAGGCCGGCCGAATCATTATTGTGAAAGGTACTTTCAATAAAGGGCGCCACGCCTTCAAAGTCTATTTTGAGGTTGCGCGTAATGCCAAGGCTTTTCGACTCGTGTTCAAATTTTTCTTTTCCGCCGTTCAAGATCATATCGAGACCCTCTTTCGGGATTTTATCAATGGCATCAGTCAATTTAAAGTTGAAGCGCTGCGCAATGATCTCAAACTTTTTAAAGATCCAGTTACTTTTTTGCGGTCCGTGTGGGGCAAGTCCTCCCGCTTTTATCGATTTTTTGCGATCTGGAATGATTTTATCGGGATTCACGATATACAATTCGCCGATACCGTTACATTTGGGACACGCTCCTTTTGGCGAATTGAAGGAAAAATTATTCGGTTCAGGATTGGGATATGAAATACCAGAAGTGGGGCACATCAGGTTTCGGCTGAAGTATCGAGCATTCCCGCTGTCCTGATCAAGCACCATAAGCACGTTATCGCCGTGATACATGGCCGCGTTTATGGTTTCCAGCAGGCGCTTATTTATGTCAGTGCTATCGTCTACCTGTAATCTGTCTATAACAATCTCTATCTCATGCGTTTTGTACCGGTCCAATTTCATCCCTTGTTTAAGGTCCAGTATTTCGCCGTCGGCGCGAACTTTTACAAAACCCTGCTTGGCAATCTGCACAAAAAGTTCACGGTAATGGCCTTTTCTGCTGCGTACAACGGGAGCGAGAATATTGATGCGCTTGTTGTTGAATTCTTCAAGGATCAGGTCTTTGATCTGCTCATCGCTATAGCTCACCATTTTTCCCCCGGTCACATAACTGTAGGCATCGCCCGCACGTGCAAAAAGCAGGCGTAGGAAATCATAAATCTCGGTAATGGTTCCTACCGTAGACCGCGGACTTTTACTGGTCGTTTTCTGCTCTATGGCAATAACCGGGGAAAGGCCCTGAATCTTGTCTACATCGGGGCGTTCCAGTCCGCCCAAAAATTGCCGGGCATATGCTGAAAATGTCTCGACATAACGGCGCTGTCCTTCGGCATAGATCGTGTCAAAAGCCAGCGAACTCTTGCCACTGCCAGAAAGACCAGTGATTACAACCAGTTTTTCACGCGGTATATTTACATCTATATTTTTAAGGTTATGGGTGCGTGCACCATAAACCTCAATATATTCTTGTGTTTCTGCCATTGTTGTGCAACTCGTTTTAAGATCCTAAATATCGGTCAGGATTTATAAAAATTGGTTGAATTTCGTAAGTTGGTTTTATTTGCCAGATATCAATCTAGTTACCCCAACCTTCTTGGTTGTAATTCAAAATATTATATTCGAATTATTCCTTATTAATTTTGCTGCTGAAAAAGATAGGCTTAGGCCGAATAAAACAATTTTTTTTCACGAAGTATTTAGCTACAAATCCTTCCTTTTCAACCTCAATTTTTAAGGTTGCAAAGATACTTTAAAAGTATGAAGGATAATGTAGTTTGCCAAAAAGGAAAATGTTCTGATAATGGATAAAATATTTGACTGTTTAAGTCCTATAATGAATAACTTTTTGGCTGAATTTTATTACGCATTCAAAATATTCTGAATGGTGCATGAATAAATCAGGTTGAATTCCATAAAAATCACTTATTTTGTGATGATAATCAAGATATCTAATGAGTGTGCTGAAAAGAAAACTTATTGATTACAGGTATTTGATCGGGTTTCTTATCCTTTGCTTTATTCTGCTTATTCCTTTTGCACTCAAAATAATAGATAGTAGGTATGAACCTTATCCTTCTATAATTTTACCTTCGGGGGAATGGATGGCGCAACTCAAGAATGGGAACTATGCATTTGTGACCTATTCCCTCTATGGTTACGATCTTGCCACTGACAGTTTAAGGAAATTGGACACTAGGGAATTCCTCAATCCCATACCGCCGACCTACATTTATGGATTGTCTTCCATATATTTTGGCGTTCAAGAGCGTAAGACGCCTTTTTTACGCGATAAACTTCTTATGCCCAATAATAGAGATAATCAAAAAATGATCAACAACAGTAAATTTTGGTTGGCCAAAAAGTTGGAAAAACAAGGCTGTAGAAATACTACTTTGATAATAAAGGTTTTTAATTCACAGATCAATAATCCCAGACGAGCGATCGTTAAAACTACTCTTATTGACAAAAAAATCATTAATATATCTCAATGAGCAAAGCCGTTGCGTCTATTACAGAGTAGTTAGGGCTACGGCTGTCCCTGAAGAGCAACTGGGAGTGGTGCGCGTGGTTCTGGGTGTATTTCTTGGGTTTTTCTATCTGCCAACATTTAGCTGGTTGGCCAATGTTCCTGATGCCTTTTTCAGTCCACCGCCATTAAGTATTGCTGCATTTTTTAATGGATTTCCAGGGGGAGTGTTTTTACATATTCTAGACATTATTCTGGTGCTCAGCATCATGTGCCTGACCCTTGGAATAAAATCTCGCTGGGCGGGAGCTTTATATACACTAAGTTTTCTAATAGGTTCTTCTTTTGAATTCAGCTTGGGAGCGGTGAGCCACGTTTTTTTGCTTCCGGCAGTTATATTTTGCCTTTCTTTCTCAAATTGGGGCGTTCATTATGCGCTGGTGCCAGATAAAGTCTATAAAAATATTGGCGGATTGGGGCTTCCACTTGTAGGGATTTTGGTCGCTTTTGCCTTTTTTACAGCTGGTATATTAAAACTGTTCGTCTGGATGGATTTTGATCTGGGAACCACTGGTTTTTTAAACTGGTTTTATAGTGGCTATTTCAATTTTGGCCGCTCCCAACTTCTTACCGATTGGGTTTTTAATTTTCCCGCATTGTTGCTTGAAATTATGGATTATGCTGTAATCATTTTTGAGATAAGTGCCATTGTGTTTCTGCTTATGGGCAAAAGATATTGGGTTATATGGCTTATAATCGCCTGTTTTTTTCATCTGGGCACCACATTGTTGCTCAATATCCATTTCATACAGCATGTCCCAATTTACATGATTTTTTTACTTCCGCCGGTTATTAAAATAGTTGTTGGAAGGCCATTCGTTAAAACTATCTTGTTTATTCCACTCGCCCTACCGTTTCTATGGCGCATGTATTTGATTCTCTCAGATCAGCCCAGAATTTTTCTCTTCTCAGTATCCGCGCTTGTAGATCCAGGGGGCAATGCTTTACACCGCGCTTATTTGTTGGATTTTATTGATCGTTTTCGGCGGGATCGGACTTTTAGTGAATAAAAGGACTGATATTTAAAGATTTAGCACTGTTTTTGAGCCAGAAACATCAGTTAACTAAACTGTATTGCCATTGAAAATGTTACTAATGCAAAGACGCTTTCGCGAATAAAAACAGTGAATGCCAAAGGTTGAAGTATTTAAAAATTAACTTCATATTGATCAAGCATTTCGGCAATGACCTTTTCGGTGGGGGAGAAGCGTTCTGATTTTTTGGTTTTTATCTTCGGTATCTTCTCGAAATAAGGCACAATTTCGCCATTCTCATAGCTTTTTACTAAGTGTGGATGCACGTAATAACTGCGAACCACATCGCGCGTATTACCAAGACCTTCAGCAGCTGCATCATAACCAATGAGCAGGTTTTTGGCATTTTGCTTTTCATCTTCCTCGTAGCCTATTTCGCGAAGCTTTTCAAAAAAAATAATGCAGGCAGACCAGGTCCTAAAATCTTTGGCCGAAAAAAGATCGCCGCTAATTGCATGTATGTAATCGTTTACCATACCGCTATCTATACAATGTTTTGTTCCGTCTTCATCAAAGTATTTAAAAAGTTCCCAACCAGGAATTTCTTCACATTGATTGACAAGCTTGATCAGTTTTTGATCATGAACGGAAACCTCGTGTGGCACACTTTTTTTACCTACAAATTTGAAGGTCATATCTTTTGACGTAGTCTTGACGTGGCGGCTGCGCAAGGTGGAAAGACCATAAGTTTTATTGGTACGCGCATAAATCTCATTACCTATACGTATATGCGTTTCTTCCATTAAACGTATAACCAGGGCTAAAACTTTACGCTGGGTCATCTCTTTTTCATCCAGATCTTTATCCACTTGCTTGCGAATCTGAGGCAATATATTTGCGAAAGCGGCCATTTTAAAAAATTTGGTCTCGTTGCGCAGCTTGTTCCAGCTGGCGTGGTAGAGATAGACTTTTCTGCTTTTATCATCCCGCCCCACCGCCTGCAGGTGACCGTTTTCGGGCTCTGCAATACGCACGTCTTCCCAGGCTGGCGGGATAACCAACTCATCGATGCGCTTAAGGATTTTTTCTATCCTCACCGCCTTTCCGTCTTTGTCATAAGTAAAGCCTTTTTCGTTGCGTTTACGAGCAATGGTAAGATGCTCTTCGGTCACATAGATCAAATCTGCAAATGAGGCAGCAGCCACCGGATTATGCAGCATTTGTACAAGTTTTTTATCTGAGATTGTCATAACTCAAAATTATATGTAAAAGAGGGTACTTTTTAATAACGAAATGTGAAATAAGTTTCACTGTTTTTGAAAGTTAAGAGCGTGATTTATGCGGAAAATTGGCTATAATCAGTCGATTTTAACGTTAATTTGCGATTTTCCGCTGAAAGCAGAAGTACATTTATACGACTTAAACAATACAAAAATTAGATTAATTGAAGTTAATATTTTATAGTATGAGAATTATAAAGCAAAGTTATATTTTAATGGCAGCAGCCTTATTTTTAGGTCTTCCTCAGGTTTCCTGTCAGGATAACCCCAAGGATAAGACAGAAAATACCACTCAGGGAGATAAAATGACCGCGATGAGCGAAAAATTTCCAGAAGCGCAGCCAGATAAAGTCTGGAAAGATAAAATGAATGCTATTGAATATAATGTTATGGTTGAAAAAGGTACTGAACCGGCTTTTAACAATCCATATCATGACAATCATAAAAAAGGCATTTATGTAAGTGCTGCCACCGGCGAACCGCTTTTTAGTTCCGAGGATAAATTTGACTCCGGTACCGGCTGGCCATCTTTCACAAAACCCCTTACTGACGATGCCGTGATCTGGGTAAAAGATAATAGTATGGGAATGTCGCGCGATGAGATTATCGAAAAATCTACCGGTCTTCATTTGGGCCACGTTTTTAATGACGGGCCACAGCCTACTGGTTTACGCTACTGCATGAATTCCGCAGCGCTAAAATTTATTCCAGCTGATGAATCTGAAAAAAGCGATCAGTAAAACAAATATTGTTTACAACTGAAAAAATCCCGTTGCGATATCACTATCGAAACGGGATTTTTTGATTTCAAAGTGAATTGCTTATACGCTCATCTAACAGTGCACAATTACCCCTTTGGGCCTGCCTACCGATTAGGAAGGGGTTAGGGGGCATCGAAATAACTGAATTTTTGTCCGTTTTCTATTTTGAGAACACTTTCATAAATAAGTCGGATCACGTTTTCAACATCTTCACGGTGCACCATTTCCACCGTGGTATGCATGTATCGTAACGGCAAACTGATAAGCGCTGACGGCACGCCACCATTACTGTATGCAAATGCATCGGTATCGGTACCCGTCGCACGGCTGCTAGCAGCGCGTTGAAAAGGAATATTTTTTTCCTGGGCAGTCTCTATTATAAGATCCCTAAAACGCTGTTGCACGGCTGGAGCGTAGGTGATTACCGGGCCTTTGCCTATTTCGGTATGACCGCTGGTCTTTTTCTCGATCATTGGCGTGGTGGTATCGTGGGTAACATCTGTCACGATCGCGGCGTTCGGTTTTATGCTGTGGGAAATCATTTCAGCACCGCGAAGGCCAATTTCTTCCTGCACGGAATTCACAACGTACAGTCCAAAATCAAGTACTTTTTTATTTTCTTTCAGCAATCGGGCAACCTCGGCGATCATAAAACCACCCATTCGGTTATCTAGCGCCCTGCAAACAAATTTGTCTTTATTGAGAACAGTAAACGTATCGGGATAAGTGATTACACAACCTACGTGCACGCCCATTTTCTCAACTTCTTCTTTGTCTTTTGCGCCTATATCGATAAAGATATTATCCGGTTTTGGCGGCTTTTCGTCAGTTTTATCACGCGTATGAATCGCTGGCCAACCGAAAACACCTTTTACGATACCGTCTTTTATATGTATGTTCACCATTTTGGACGGCGCAATCTGGTGGTCACTTCCACCGTTGCGGATCACATAAATAAGTCCGTTATCTGAAATATAATTCACATACCAGGAAATTTCGTCAGCATGGCCTTCAATTACCACTTTATATTTTGCCTCGGGATTGATCACGCCCACAGCAGTGCCGTAAGTGTCCGTGATAAATTCATCAACGAAGGGACGCAGATAATCCATCCACAATTTTTGCCCATCCCATTCATAACCGGTGGGTGCGGCATTATTTAAATACTTCTCTAAAAAATCAAGCGAATTCTGGTTTAATATGCTTTCAGCCATAAAATTTCATTTTGCGCAAATTTAAGAATATTAAAGTCAAATAATGGCCGTTATACTGCTATTCCTTAATTTTGGAACAGTTTTCGCACAATGCCTATAAAAAAAACAGTGAACAGATTGATCCTTTATTTTGCCCTTGTTACCGCTCAGGTACTTGTGGCACAAATTCCCGTTGAAGCAAGTCCGTTAGATTCTACACAAATGGAATATCATCTTATTGAAGGTGACAGTATGCTTACAGACGCAATACCGCTGGAGGAAGTATTTATTTTTAACCGTTTAAAATTTAAAGATCAGCAAGATAGGCGCAGATATTTGATCCTGCGCAGAAAAACACGAAAGGTTTATCCCTATGCCAAACTGGCCGCAGACCGTTTTATAGAGCTCAACGTGCGCTTGGATAGCATGCAAAACAATAGTCAGCGCCGAAAATATATGCGTATTATACAGCGCTACGTTCAGGATGAATTTGGCGACCAACTAAAAAAATTGAGCCGTACCGAAGGACAGATTCTAGTAAAACTCATTCACCGCCAGACAGGAATTACCACCTTTGACCTGGTCAAGGAATATCGCAATGGTTGGAAAGCGTTCTGGCTCAACACCACGGCCAGTCTTTTTGACATTAGTATGAAGGAAACCTTTGATCCCCTTAATGTAGAAGAAGATTATTTAATTGAAGACATCTTACAGCGCTCTTTTCAGGCGGGAGTTCTTGAACGGCAGGAACCCGTCGGTAAATACAATTTTCTCGAACTCGTGAACAAGTGGAACACTGAAAAATCTACCGCTGGGGTGAAAAAATAACCTAAAAATATTATTTTAAAACCCTTTAACTTGAAAAACTTCTTAACTTCTAAGTGGCTCATGATCGTTCTCGCGCTCATTACGGTTATAGGTCTGGTGACCGGTAAATACTTGTTCCTTTTCTTGGCCATTCCCTTTGGGTTCAATTTTTTCAGAAAAAAGAAAGATGAAGATTGAATCCTCCTTTAGAGGTCGGTAGGTAGTTTTATACTTTAATATCAAGAAGAATGATGTTCTGTTGTTCCTCCTCTTATTTCCAAGCGGATAGCGTGTGCCGAATTTACTTCGGTATGCTTATAGGCAGAGGGGTTTTCATTGATGTTTGCAGAAAATTACAGCTTCAGAATAATGATTTATAGAATAGTATCTCTAATATAACTATGCATTTAACCATTGTTCTCTATAATTTAAATAGTGAAACTTCATTTTGGAAGGTTGCCAAGCAATAAATTCAGAATTGAATGTTGGGAATTAATTCATTTTTCGAGCGAGAAAACCGGTTTTTGATCTTTTTTTAGGGTTTTGGGCGTTTCCCTGCGGGTTGGGCTTAACTTTTTACCTTAATTTTTTGGGCGTTCCCCTGAAAAAGGGTCGGGCTTCCTGCCTGCCGGCAGGCAGGTTCGCTACAATCTTTTTGCTCGTTCCTCTCAAAAAGGCTTCCTCCCGGTAGGGGCAGGCAGGTCCACTTCAATCACTAACGCAGAATTCGTTTTTAACTAAAGTTGTTTTTTGAGGTAAGTAGATAGTTTCATACTTTAATATTGAGTCCACTCCGAAAACTATAAAATGTATTGAATCGTCTTAAAAAAAATCAATCTAGTAATTGTAATCAACTGAATTTCAATAAGTTAAAATATATCAAAAATTAGTATTTGACCCGGTTTTCCAAGAATTGGACTTTTCGGAGTGGACTCAAATATTAAGAAGAATAATGTTCTGTAGTTCCTCCCCTTATTTTCAAGGGGAGAGCCTGTACTGAACTTGCTTCG
>JBDNGW010000055.1:0-2013 GCA_041689735.1 Leeuwenhoekiella sp.
CAAGAACAAAATGCCGAAAATCAGATCATTTTTTCCCCGGCCCTAAAGGGAATAATCGGATTTTCTACGTTTGAACCAACTTGAAACATTCATGATTTCAATTTTAACAATAATAGCAACGCTACATTAAACTAGAGCCTCTAAATTCAATATAATTGTATAACTTGACTTTAATGGATAATATACTTTACATACAAGATGATTTTATTGAAAGAAATGCGCATTTTCCAAGTTTAATAGGAGTACTTAAAGACGCTTTCTCCAGTAATGATGTTTTAGTTCCTATGAGACATCACCATGATTTTCCAAATCCTCAAGTACAAGAAGATTCGACCCTATTATTAATGCCCGCTTGGAAGCCTAGTAAACAAGCTGGGGTGAAAATTGCAACAGTTAGTCCCGCAAACGGACAATTTGATTTACCAGCGATCCAAGGTGTTTATATATATTTAGATGCATTGAAAGGGGGTGTTTTAGCAATTTTGGAAGCAAAAAGTCTCACTAAAAAAAGAACAGCAGCAGCGTCTGCGTTGGCATCAATGTATTTGTCCAGAGAAAATTCGAGCTCTCTTTTGATGATAGGTACTGGAGCTCTATCTTCCAATTTAATCCAAGCACACGCAAGTGTTAGGCCAATAAAAGAAGTATTTGTATGGGGAAGAGATTATGCTAAGGCTAAAAATATATGTGAAAAATTTACAAATAGTTCATTTACTATAAAACCTATCAAAAATATTGAGGATAAAATATCTGAAGTCGATATCATATCAACAGCCACCCTCTCAAAAACTCCTGTTATTTTAGGAAAATACTTAAAATCCGGCCAGCATGTAGATTTAGTAGGTGCTTACAAGACGGATATGCGTGAAGCAGATGATGAAACCATAAAAAGATCAGAAGTATTTATAGACACCTTTCAAGGTGGTTTAAAAGAAAGTGGAGATATTGTTATCCCGCTTAAAAATAATGTTCTAAAAATAGAAGATATTAAAGCAGATTTATTCGATTTAACATCAGAAAAGAAAAAAGGGAGAAATAATGATGGGGAAATTACAGTTTTTAAGTCGGTTGGTCATGCCCTGGAAGATTTAGCTGCAGCCACTTATTATTATAATTTAAAGATCCTTCAAAAATAGCATTCTATACCTTTCTTTAAAGATAAACATAACGATGTTTTCTCAAATCATGTCAAAATTAGATTCCTAAAATTGCTAAAGTTTTTTGATTTCTTCAGTTTTTAAAATATTCCTTCTTGTAAACACTAGGATACTTTCTTATAATAGCCTTAAAAACACGATCAAAATTGGTGAAATTTGAAAATCCACACTTGTGGGAAATTTGTAAATTCCCTATTTCCGAAATTAAATCTTTACAAGCCTCATTAACTCGGACCTCGTTTTCAAAAGTCACAGAGGTTTCACTGTGTGTTTCTTAAAGTAACGAGAAAAGGCTGGTGTGTTAAAATTAGCTTGTATGGTCACGAGGAAAAGAAGTAGAGATAATAAAGCAGTTATTAGATGTTGGTCAATTGTTTGATATGGTAACTGATATGACAAAAGTTTCAGAGGTGTTCACCCGATTTGTACAAACGGAGTTAGCATACAGACAATTGAAGGAACTAAATAAAGAGGATATACTAAATGATATATTTCAAACAGCATTGCTTATGGGAACACGAGGGAACAATGGTTTGGGCAATTATAAAGAACTTCAAAAAGGAGTTCAAAATATTAAAAATTTTATTTTTTCAGAAAACTTTCATGTTGAACGTGCTATGGTACCAGTCTCAAAAGCAGCATATTTAGCAACTATGTTACAAAAAGGCACAACAAAAATTGTGCACTTTAAAAATCCTATGGAAGTAAAGGATTGGATACTAAGGATCTGTTCAGAAATAAAGTGACCGAATTATAGGCAGTTATTTTGTTCATCAACAAGGCGAAAAACGCAGACATAGCCGTAGCTATGGCGAGTATTTTCAACCTGCCTACCGGCAAAGGCAGGCGCAGTTGC
>JBDNGW010000056.1:0-7431 GCA_041689735.1 Leeuwenhoekiella sp.
GGTGTATCGCAGCGAGGCCGGTAAGGTTTATCCCGTTTATTTTAGAAAATTCCGTGATAGCTTTATAAAAGCGGTGCAGCAATCCATTTTTGAATTTGTGCGTGTACAGACTTCGGCAAAGTTGTCCAGTTACAACGCACTGGGCAAACGGGATATCCACCAGCAAGTGTTCAATATTGACCGAGAAATGGCCAAAATACAGGGCAGTTATCAGTTTTTGCTGCTTGTGGCACCGGTGAATATTCAGGCGCTTAGACAACGTTTTTTCGACAGTAATTTCAGCGAAATAGATGATTATCATTACCGCTTGCTTCCTGTGGATCCTGATTTGCTCAAGCGCCAGCTTTACAATCTGCGCATCGATGAGATTGATGATCCCGCGCTGGCCTATGTATATGATGAAAAACGGGAAGAAATAGACCAAGAACTCACCATGCTGAAGGAGCGCGGCTCCAAAAACTTTTTCTATTCGAGCATTCGTTTATATAAAGGCCTTGCCAAAAATATTCAGGCGGAAGCCGAACTGATTCTGCGGAATAACCCGGAAACTCCTCCAGAAAATGAGAGCCAACTCCTGAATGCCAGAGAATTTGGGGAATTGGCCCAGGGAGAATTTGACTATTTCAGGCAACAATCGGCAGATTTCAATAGCAAAGTGCACATTCGCGATGATGTGAATGTGATGATGGTTTCGGAAGGCGAACTTTACCTTCCGTCAGATTATAAAATGTCGCAACTAGAGGCGCAGGCGTTAAATCAGCATGAGCTGGGCACGCATACGCTCACCTTTTATAACGGCAGCAAGCAGCCGCTGAAACTTATGGCGCAGGGCATGGCAGATTATGACCCGCTACAGGAAGGTATCGCGGTACTTTCTGAATATCTGGTGGGCGCTTTATGCTGTAACCGTCTGCGCATTCTGGCCGGCCGCGTGATCGCCGGTGCCGCGCTTATGGATGGAGCAGATTTCAAAAATATGTTCCATATGCTTTATGCTGAATATGGTTTCTCTAAGGAACCTGCCTTTAATATTACCTCCAGAATGTTTCAGGGGGGCGGGTTTCTCAAAGATATTATCTACCTTAAAGGGCTGGTGGAACTACGTGATTATTTGGGAGATGGCGGCGAACTTCAGCCTTTACTGGCCGGTAAATTTGCATTGAAACATGTACATATCATCAAAGATTTGACCGACCGTGGCCTTATGCTCCCCCCGAAAATAAAACCCCGCTATTTTGAAGCCCCGTGCTTTCAAAATCGCTTACAGGCCTTTAAAAATGGCATTTCACTCTCTAAAATGATCTGATTATGAAAATATGTTTTGTCTTAAGTAACTTGAACGATGAACGATGCGGAACTTCCCTGATACTCCTAAAAAAAGCTTACGAGCGCGATCATACTGTTTATGTGATGAATGTGGGCGGTTTTAACTTCAACCAGGGCTCACCCATAAGTATCTCGTGCAAAAAAGTTCCAAAATCGCTCAAATATAAAGATGCAGAAGATTTTCTGGGAAAGCTTAAAAAGGATTCGGTAAAATGGAAGATGCTCGATTCTCAAGAGCTTGATGTCATGTTTTTGCGCAACAACCCCACCGAGGAAAGCCTGAGCAGGCACTGGGCAGAACATTCGGGGCTGGCTTTCGCCCGCATGATACAGCAGCAGGACGTTTTGGTGCTGAACGATGCCAACGCCATGTCACATTCGTTTATAGACAAACTGTATTTTGAAGAATTGCCAGAGGTCATCAAACCCGATAGCTTGATCACACGTGACAAGACCGCTATCCTTGAATTTTGGGAAAAATGTGGTAAAAAGATCGTACTCAAACCACTGGAAGGATCTGGCGGACAAAATATTTACCTGATTGACAAGTACAAGAGCAATTTCAACCAAATTATCAAATCCCTTACCGATAAAGGATACATTATCGCTCAGGAATATCTGCCAGAAGTAAGCGATGGCGACGTACGCGTACTGGTCATGAACGGTAAAATACTGGAAAAAGGCGGTACGCCCGCGATTATGAGAAGAAAAAATAGCGATAAAAACGAATTTAGGAGTAATATCTCCCTGGGCGGAACAGTGGAAAAAGCGGAACTCACCCCGGAAATTGAACGTATTGTGGAGCTTACTGCCCCAAAATTGATCCGTGACGGTTTCTTTTTTGTGGGTCTTGATGTGGTCAAAGATAAACTGATCGAAATCAACGTGATGAGCCCCGGCGGACTCTATTATGGAGAAAACATTGGCCTTCCCGAATTTACAGACACTGTTATTGAGGCCATTGAGCGCAAAGTAGAGAACAAAGATGAATTCAGTAATACCATGCTGGCCACAATGGGATAATCCACTTATGCTCTGCCTATCAAATAAATGCCTATTTGTGAGCATTTTAACAGACAAAAATAAATAGACGATTCACCTCAAAAATCACCTCTTTTGATCCAAAAAATAGACCGAGTAATAGGCACATATACTTCAGGCAGAAAAGGGTCACTGCTCTTCTTGACCGGCGGCGTGCACGGCAATGAGCCCAGTGGGGTGGAAGCCATACAAAAGGTTTTTAAACAATTGGAACATGACAAACCTAAAATTGCCGGAACGGTCGTGGGTGTTGCTGGCAATAAAAAAGCATTGAACACCGGCGTGCGTTATATTGATGAAGACCTTAACCGCGCCTGGACCGAGGAAAACATTAAATCTGGCGAAAAAAAGGAAATGTTTGAGATTATTTCCATCCTGGAGAATTACCCGCTCCGCGATTTTACCAAACGTTATTTTCTGGACTGTCACACCACTTCGTCCGCCAGTCTGCCCTATATTTCTGTTCAGGAAATAAACGATAATGATGCGTGGGCACATAAATTTCCGCCCTATATCATCCGTAGATTTTCGGATATTGTTTATGGCTGTATCGATCATTATCTGACCAGAATAGGCGTGACCGGTTTTGTTTTTGAAGGCGGCCAGCATGAAAGCCCAGAGGCCGTAGAAAACCACGAAGGCATGATCTGGCTAGCGCTCGAAAAAGGTTGCGATCTTGATCTAAAAACGCTCTCCAACCGGCCAAAATCGATCGCAGCCCTTAAAAATCAGCAAGGAGAGCAAAAAACCTTTGAAATTGTACACCGTTTTGGTTTGGAAAATAGGGACTCTTTTAAGATGCAGCCCGGCTATGAGAACTTTCAGCAGATCAAAAAAGGGGAATTATTGGCCATTTCTAATGGTGAGGAAGTACGTAGCGAATGGGATGCTCATATTTTTATGCCGCTGTATCAGGATCAGGGCAATGATGGTTTTTTTGTGATTGAGGCAGTGTGATGATAACGATAAGAATAAGCGATCTTTGAACATTTTAAGCAATCAGCCCCAATTCCCTAGCGTGACTTTCTGCAATGCTGCTCTCTTTGACCAATAAAGCCGGGGTAACCTCAAATTTTTCTAGAAGTCCGCGTACCCGGAAAACCCGTTTCTCATGGTTTACGCTGCGCAGATAAATGGCTCTGATCCGCTTTGGAAACTCTTCCGCGATTTCAATATAAATATCGGCATCGTGCTCGCCGCTATCGCCTATAAGTACAAAATCCAGATATGGATAGGTCTTTAAAATATTACGGATTTCATGCTGCTTATGCGGTTTTTCGGGAGTGGGAGTATTTTCAAAAGGCCCCCGAAAATCTCGTAACAAAATAGCTCCCTTGGGAAAGTTATTGTGCTTGATAAAAGCTTCTAGATAATGGTAGAGGTTCCATGGACTGTTACTCACATAAAAAATAGGATTGGAGGCGTCGCCCGATTTTCCGCGATGTAGTTTTTGGTACAAACTTGCAGCGCCTTTTAGCGGTGTGCGGTTGCCCACTTCTTGAAAAAGAGTATTTATGATTACCCTCCATTTCATTAAAGAGGCCACGCCCGTTTCCAAAATCGTATCGTCTATATCACTGATCACGCCATATTCCGCTGTTTTATTCGGGATAAGCATCTGAGCAGGAAACTTGTTGTTATTGATGATTAAGCGATCCTGCCTATTGCTTTCATAAGACAGTTCCATTTGAAGCCAACCCAGTTTGTTCGTTAACGTATCAAGCCCTTCTGCGGAAATATCTATTTTATAATATCCTTCTGCATTGGTTTCTACATAAAAAACCCGGTTATCCGGTAATTTTAATTTTAACTTTACCCCCGGCAGTTCATCACTTCTAAATTGCCGATACGCATTTTTCAATGCATTGTACATTCCCTTATTATCGAGGTTTACACCCTCAAATTCCAACGCACGACCCAAGGCATATAAATGCTCATGAGTGCCATAACTCTGATAGCCGTGTATTTGCAGGGGGTCCTTATCTTGCAAGCCTAAATATTGAAATATTTCTTTGAGCATATTTTAATTTATAAAATATACGCAGTGGTATTACGGTGCAGAAGATAAAATTTTCATAAACTATATGGTCTTTAGCAGTAAAATTAGGTTTAAAATCAAATTACTGCCAAAATAAAATGCCCTCCAATTCTATATTGGAGAGCATTTAAATAAAAAACTCCGTATTAGGCCCCTAAGGAAGTTACCTTACGGTTCAAAAATCAACCCTGTTTTTGCGTTAGGGATTGCAGTGAAAATCCTTTTTATGAGGGACGAACAAAAAGATTGCAACGGAAAGCCCGACCCGTAGGGTAACGTCCAGATTAAAAACACTAATTAATCATTCAACTTAAATTGCCAATAATGAAGAAAGCAAGAGCTAAAATCAATTTTTATCCTTGATTTTTATTTTCATACCCTGAACATCTTTAAGTTGGGCGCGAACTTCAGTTTCAGTTCCGGTAAATGTTCTTTCCTCAACCGTTGATTCACCGTTTACGGTACGGCGTATCTCTACATTTGCGGTTACTTGGTCGTTTTCCTCATTTTTGAGCATTTCGACAAAGGTTTCAGTCTTATTTTCTAGATTTTCACCACCGGCGATCACCTGTGTTTCTTCCACTTCAACATTTTGAGAAGCATTCATAGCTTCAGAATGCCCGCCCAATATAGGCGCAATGACCAATCCTATCAGACAAGTAAGTTTGATCAAAATGTTCATTGACGGCCCAGAAGTATCTTTAAATGGATCACCCACGGTATCGCCGGTCACCGCTGCTTTATGTGCATCGCTGCCTTTATAGGTCATCTCCCCGTTAATCTCAACCCCGGCTTCAAATGATTTTTTAGCATTGTCCCAGGCGCCACCGGCATTGTTCTGAAAAATCGCCCACATCACGCCAGAAACGCAAACCCCGGCCATATAACCGCCAAGCGGTTCGGCACCGAAAATAAGTCCCATTAGCACTGGTGTTACAATAGTGATCAGACCGGGCAAGATCATTTCGCGTAGTGCCGCTTTGGTAGAAATATCTACACATTTACCATATTCTGGTTTGCCGGTCCCTTCTAATATTCCAGGGATTTCCCTGAACTGGCGGCGTACTTCCTCTACCATCTGCATGGCCGCTTTACCAACGGATTGCATCGCTAGCGCGGAAAAGATTACAGGAATCATCCCGCCCACAAATAAAGCGGCAAGCACATCTGCCTTATAGATATTAATCCCATCTATACCCGTAAACGTCACATACGCTGCAAAAAGGGCGAGTGCGGTAAGCGCTGCGGAAGCAATTGCAAAACCTTTGCCCACTGCAGCGGTGGTATTCCCTACGGAATCTAAAATGTCTGTGCGTTGGCGCACCTCTTCTGGAAGTTTACTCATTTCCGCCACCCCACCGGCATTATCGGCAATGGGACCAAAAGCATCAATGGCAAGCTGCATCGCGGTGGTGGCCATCATTGCGGAAGCGGCCAAAGCCACGCCATAAAAACCGGCCAATTCATACGAACCATAAATCGCGGCCGCGAAAAGCAGAACGGAAAGGAAAGTGGACTTCATACCCACCGCAAGTCCGGCGATAATATTCGTCGCCGCTCCGGTAGACGAATTTTTCACGATACTCATCACCGGTCCTTTGCCAAGACTGGTGTAGTGTGCCGTTACCATAGAAATAAGGGCACCCACGGCCAAACCTATACAAGCCGACCAAAATACATTCATGGATGGGATTTCCTGATAGCCACTTTCGCCGAAAAAGTTCATCTGTATAGTTTCCGGAAGCATCCACCGTATAAGAAAGAAACTAGAAATCAAGGTAAGCACAATGGCCACCCAGTTTCCAGTGTCAAGCGCTTTTTGAACTTTACTTCCGCCAGCTTCATTGCTGCTTATTTTTACCATAAAAGTGCCAATTATGGACGCCAAAATACCAACGCCAGCAATAACCACCGGCAATAAAATAGGACCCATATTACCAAAACCGTCCTGAAAAGCAGCATTCGTATTTTCTGAAATATCGCGAATTACATAATTGCCCAGCACCATTGCCGCCAGCACCGTGGCCACATAACTGCCAAAGAGGTCAGCGCCCATACCAGCCACATCACCTACATTATCACCCACATTATCTGCAATCGTAGCGGGATTACGCGGATCATCTTCTGGGATCCCTGCTTCTACTTTACCCACAAGATCAGCGCCCACATCTGCCGCTTTAGTATAAATACCACCGCCCACGCGGGCAAAAAGTGCGATGGATTCTGCGCCCAGCGAAAAACCGGCCAGCGTTTCCAATACAACGGTCATATCTGTATAAAAATCGCCAGATTGACCCATAAATTGGCTGGAAAAGAACATAAAAAAGAGCGATAGACCCAAAACTGCGAGTCCGGCAACGCCCATTCCCATAACTGTACCTCCGCTAAAACTTACTTTAAGGGCTTGCGGCAAACTGGTCCTTGCCGCCTCGGCGGTACGGGCATTGGCGTCTGTAGCAATGCGCATACCTATATTTCCGGCGAGCGCTGAAAATATCGCACCTATGATAAAAGCAGGTACTATCATCCAGCTTGTAGTTTCAACCATCGTGGATATCAGGAATAATAGTGCCGAAGCAATGAGTACAAAAATGAGGAGCAGACGGTATTCTGCCGCCAAAAACGCCAGGGCACCCTCTTTTATACTTTTAGAGATGTCCTGCATCTTTTCATTACCCGGACTTTGTTTTTTAACCCATGACCTTTTAATGAACATAAAAAGGAGCCCTAAAACCGCAAGCGCGATAGGCAGAAAAATAATGTTTGCCTTCATAAACGTTTTATTTTTTTATTTTAATAAATGTATTGCTAAAGTAACCAAATTGAAGGAAATAAAAACAATAAGCTGGTTTATTGCCGATTTCAGACGATTTTAAATTCATAATTTTCCAATATTAACAAATCCCGCCGCCTCGCCAAAGTGGAGCAGCTTCTATTTGAAATTCTTTCTATAGGAGAATTGGAAAAAATCAAGCGTTCATCAAGGATTTTTTTAACCGCTTACTTCTAAATTTTGCCGCTATAAA
>JBDNGW010000057.1:0-3804 GCA_041689735.1 Leeuwenhoekiella sp.
CGAATTATAGGCAGTTATTTTGTTCATCAACAAGGCGAAAAACGCAGACATAGCCGTAGCTATGGCGAGTATTTTCAACGCAGTTGCTGGGCAAAAGAACCCATAGAAATGGGCAGGTTATTTCTAAACAGATCCTAAGGATATAGCGGTGCGGAAAATTTTAGGTGGCACCAGAAAAAATATCATTGTGCAGTTCTGTGTCGAAAACGGCATTTTAGTGTTTACATCCATATTAATTTCGGCACTGCTGTTTTTAGGCCTCTTGTTGCCGAAATTAAATGATATATACGGTGCCGATTTTGGCAAGATCTCCTTTACCGTAGCACATGATTACCCGGTTATCTTCTATGCCATTGCATTGGGATTATTGGTCACTCTAGTCGTAGGCATACTCCCTACATTGCGGTTTATATCCGTACCCATTTCAACAGGAATCAAGGGAAAGATAGACGCCATAAAAAGCAATTTCCTTGTCCGTAATTCCTTTATCGTACTTCAGTTTACCATAGCGATTTTGTTCATCTGTGTGGCAATTATCTTGAACAGTCAAATCAGCTTTATGAAAAGCGCTCCCTTGGGTTTTAATAAAGAAAATGTTATCGTTGGGAACATCGATTTAGAATATAAAGATGAGGGATCCGCTTCATCAAGTTTTAATGCCATATTGGACAAACTCGATGCAAATCCCTATGTAAAAAATGTTACGGTAAGCGATGGGGTTCCTTCCGATTATAATTTTTATTACACCACCTATTATGACCCTGAAACCGAAAGGGAAGTGCGCACCCGTTATGCGCATACGGACGATGCATACCTAAAAACATTGGAAATTCCATTAATTATGGGAAGGGATTTCGATGAAAATTTGGATCAATCTGACGACCATGTGGTCATAATCAATAGAACAGCTTTAAAAGCTTTAGGATGGAATTCTATTGAAGGAAAAAACCCTGAAGGGTAAAGAAAGTTCTACACCGGGACATCCCGTCGTCGGGGTTATGGAAGATTTCCATTATCAGGATATGCAAAATGCAGTGGAACCTTTAATCCATTTTTATCGGGAAAAGAATGCGCTATTGTCCCACCGCTTTCTTTCGGTAAAGGCTGCAGATGGTCATGAGAAAAACGTACAGGAACTTATTACTGGTGGATTTGCCAAAATCGCTTCGCGAAGAAACTATAAACAAGAATTCTTGACTGATAAAGTCAGTGGCCAGTACCGGTTGATCGAAGGCATGTTGAAAACGGTAAATGTGGTAGCGCTGTTGACCAACTTTATTTCCTGTTTGGGCATGTTCGGTCTTATCTCCTTTATGGCCAAAAGAAGGATAAAAGAAATAGGCATCAGAAAAGTCCTGGGGGCAGGTGTGCTGAAAATAATAGTATTGCTTTCAAAAGATTATATAATTCTCGTAGGTATAGCCGCTATTATAGCATTTCCGATAGCCTGGTATGTTATGAACGCCTGGTTGGCAGATTTTGCCTATAGCATCAGCCTGCATTGGTGGATGTTTGCACTCAGCGGATTTATCGCATTGCTCATCACCTCCTTTACGGTAGGGATTCAGGCAGTAAAATCGGCAACGGCGAATCCTGTGAGCAGTTTGAAGATGGATTAGTTCAGTCTCAGTTTTCAGTCTCAGTATGCAGTGGAAGTGGGCAGTGAGCGGAGGCAGTTTTACAAATAATAAATTACCATTAACGAATAAAGAATAACAAACAATCTAAAAATATGCTCCGTAACTACTTCAAAATCGCCTGGCGCAATATCTGGAAGAACAAGGGCTACAGCTTCCTTAATATCTTCGGTCTAGCCATTGGGATTGCCTGCGCGAGCCTAATCTTTCTTTGGGTGGAAAACGAGATGAGTTATGACAATTATTTCGCTAACAAAGATGATCTGTATAAGGTGAAAACCTTCCTGCCCAATGATAACAACATTAATACTTATGATGCTACATCCGGACTTTTAGCAGCCAGTATGGCGACCGATATACCGAGTGTTAAAAATTTATCCCGTTCTTCCGTAAGTCTTCAAAAGCTATTTTCTTCAAGCGAAAAGAATCTCTATGCCAAAGGAAATTATATCGACCCATCCTTTTTAGATATGTTCAAATTGAAATTTTTGAAAGGTTCGGCATCTACGGCTTTTAATCAAATGTACTCCGTAGTTCTCACTCAAAAATTGGCCAATAAGATTTTTGGATCTACAGAAGGCATTATTGGTAAGAGAATAAAAATTGATAACGACAGAGAGTACGTCGTTAACGGGATTATTGAGAACCTTCCAAACACGTCTTTCGATTTTGAATGGCTTTTATCTTTTAAAATTTATGAGCAAGAGAATGATTGGCTGAAATACTGGGCAAGTATTGGAGTCAACACGTACGCAGAACTTGAACCCAATACTGATATTACCGCTATCAACAAAACACTCTATACTTATATAGGCTCAAAACAAGTAGGGTCTTTAATGAAGATGTCCTTATATCCCATGTCTCGTTGGAGGCTGTACGACTCTTTTGATAATGGGAAGGAAATCCCCGGCAGGATAAAATATGTCAAGCTCTTCAGCCTTATCGCATGGATCATCCTGATCATTGCCTGTATCAATTTCATGAACCTCAGCACCGCACGTTCTCAAAAAAGAGCCGGGGAAGTGTGCGTCAGGAAGGTACTCGGCGCGGGGAAAAACAGGTTGATCGCTCAGTTTATGGGAGAATCTATCGCAACGGCGCTCATTGCTACGGTTCTTGCCGTGACACTATTATACTTGACATTGCCCGCGTTTAATCTTCTTGTCGAAAAAGAACTTTCCGTCAATATTTTCGATCCCCTTCACTTAGGCATTTTATTGAGCATAGCACTACTCTGTGGACTGATTTCCGGAATATTCCCTGCCTATTACCTTTCTTCATTCAAACCCGTAAAAGTTTTAAAAGGGTTGAAGATCAAAGAAGGCAACGCGCTATGGATCAGAAAGGGATTGGTCGTGGCTCAGTTTTCCGTTTCGGTCATTTTGATCATCGGCACGGTATTGATATATCAACAAATACAGCACGTAAAGAATAGAAATTTAGGTTTTGACAAACAGCAATTAGTTTATTTGGATGTCAATGACAATGTCCAAAAGCATTTCGACCCCATCAAAAATGAACTTTTACAGAGTGGTTTTGTAGACAATGTGTCCATGAGCACAAATACACCGTTGGATAAAGGCAGTAGTGCCGCCAACTTTAATTGGCAGGGCAAAAATCCTGAAAAACAGGTTATGATAACCTTTGAAGGTATTTCGCCAGATCACATAAAGACAATGGGAGTTAAGATCAAAGCAGGACGTGATTTTTATCCAAATGTAGAAATAGACAGCAGCAGCAGCAGCAGCATCAACCAAGCTTTTGCGGATATCATCGGAAACAAGGATATTATCGGGGCTACCATTCATTGGGAAGATGAACCGCTGATGGTCATTGGGGTTGTTGACGACTTTGTTTACAACAATCTATATGAGAAAAGTCCGCCGCTGATGTTCTACCCTAGTTCATATGGAAAATATCTGAACATACGCTTTAAGCAAAATACCGACCTATCCAAAGCATTGCCGGCTCTCAAAAACATTATGGCGCAGAACAATCCCAGCTACCCTTTTGAATACAAATTTGTGGACGATCAATTTGATAAATCGTTCAAGATGGAAACTTTGATTGGCGAACTGGCGGGCATATTCGCAACGCTGGCCATCCTTATTTCCTGTCTTGGTCTTTTTGGCCTTGCCGCCTACACTGCAGAGCAGCGCACAAAAGA
>JBDNGW010000058.1:0-2591 GCA_041689735.1 Leeuwenhoekiella sp.
AGTTTTGGCGGTATCATTGTTCAGGAAATGGCCAAGATTATTTCCGTTCGAAAACTTATTATCATAAGCAGCGTGAAAACCAAGTTTGAGCTGCCACGTCGTATGCGTTTGTCCCGAATTTTAGGTCTGTACAATATTGCACCTGTAAATCTCGTAAAAAATATTAAAAACTGGTCAAAGTATGCATTTAATGAAAAATTGGAACATCGACTGGAATTGTATGAAAAGTATCTTTCAGTTGATGATCCATATTATTTAAAATGGGCAATTAAACAAATGCTCTGTTGGGATCAGGTGAAACCAATGGCGGGAATTGTGCACATACACGGTGACGCAGACCCTGTGTTTCCATATAAATATATTAAAGATTGTATTACAATTTCGGGGGGGACACATATTATGGTAATCATAAAACACAAATGGTTTAATGAGAACTTACCCAAAATTATTGAAAATTAATGATTAATTTGCGTTTAAAGAAAAGTTGACTATGAAAATTATAAAATCAATATTTGCTGGAATAGGGATCATCGCCGTGGCAGTGTTTTCCGTTCAAGCAGTACAGGATGCACCAAACGAACGCCCATCGGCCGAAAATCAAAACCAAAAGCAGCAATATGCTACTGAAAGCCCGAAAAAAGATCAGGGAAGTGCGGTTAAGGGATACAATGTTTATGCAATCCCATTGCCCAAAGAAGTGAATTTTGCAGGTGAACCAGCGCCTCTCAATAATCCCGATATCCGCGAGCGCCTGGATCGTGAATTGCTGGTCAATACGTACTGGCAATCTAATGGACTATTGCTAATAAAGCGTGCGCACAAGTACTTTCCCATAATAGAACCCATATTAAAGGAAGAAGGCATTCCCAACGATTTCAAATATCTTGCCGTTATAGAAAGCGGACTTACCCAGGCCGTTTCCCCCGCTGGAGCTCGTGGTATTTGGCAATTAATGAGCGGTACAGGACGCGATTTGCGCCTTGAGGTCAATGACAATATAGATGAGCGGTATAATCTAGAAAAAGCCACAAGGGCGGCTTGCGAGTATTTAAAGGATTCTAAAGAGAAATGGGAAACGTGGACGCTCGCCGCTGCTGCATACAACGCCGGTAATGCCGGTATAGATAGACGTCTTGAAGAACAGGATGTTGATAGTTATTATGATCTGCTCCTTGGTGAGGAAACGGGTCGTTATATCTTTAGGATCCTCGCATTGAAGGAGATTTTAGGAGATCCAGCCAAATTCGGATTTAACTTTAAGCAAGAAGACCTATATCATGAAGTGCCCACCTACGACGTAAAAGTAGATACTACAGTGACTGATTTTGTACGTTTTGCGCAAGGTTTTGATATCAATTACAAGATTCTTAAGATTCACAATCCCTGGTTGCGTGAAGATCACCTCAATAACGATTCCCGTAAAGAGTATTTTATTAAGATTCCCAAAAAAGGCTATTACAGTCCGGCAGTAGGTAGTTAACAATATAATTTTCTGGTTTTATGAATATTACCATGTTTTTTCTGTTGGTCGCCATAGGGCTTTGTGCTGGCGTTTTAAGCGGAGTGCTGGGCGTGGGCGGCGGTGTGGTCATGGTACCGTTGATGATTTTTCTGCTCGGTTTTAACCAATATGAAGCACAAGGTACAAGCTTGGCCGTTTTAGTGCCACCAGTAACGCTTGTCGCAGCCTATAATTATTCTAAGGAAGGTTATGTAAATTGGAAATATGCGCTGATCATGTCCCTGTTTTTTGTGATAGGCGGTTATATTGGTGCTAAATTTGCGGTGCGTATTGATGTCAAAGTATTGCGAAAAGTTTTTGGAATAGTCCTTTTGCTTATTGCGGCTAAAATGATTTTCGGAAAATAGTTATTAAAAATAAATTTTGTCCAATAGAAAGCCCGATTTTTTAATGAATCGGGCTTTTTGATGCTTGTGTGATTTAACATCTGTAGTAGAATTTTTTATCTTGAATAAAATCGAGTAATAGATGGAAGGAAATTTTTTCTGCGATTTATAAAGGGGCATACTTTAGTAATGCTAAGCTGCGGCACTTGATTAACTTGATAATCTGAACTAGAATGGATCTTTTCCCAGACGTAGGACGGTTATTTATTAAGCTTCCCTTGTAATACGTAAGAGTGACGATTACGCTTTCTTCATTCTTTTCTTCTGGCTGCACGCACTATTTGGTCGCCAAGATCTTCGGCAGTTCCATTAGAAATCTTTAATTCTACACTACAGGATATTTTTCGAGGAAGGATTTTTCATTATTCTAACCGATTACGCTCCTCCTTAAAATTTTATTGGTCATTGAAGATTTTGTAATCGAAATTTTAAATGCAGTTCAGATTTTTTTTCTTTTTAAATTATTTGGTTTACCGGATTTTGACCAAATCAGCCAAAATAATCGATCAAAAACCAATAAATATGGCTTATTTCGTATTTAAATCGGTTTTATTCTGAATTTAGCAATTGATCTGCAGCGAGAACCAAAAATAGATAATCTGTGGTGCCACCGCCCAAACCGTATTCAGTCTGTTGCCAGAGATAGCGCCACGAACTAAGAATCGGATTTTTATTGGTCTTAA
>JBDNGW010000059.1:0-3538 GCA_041689735.1 Leeuwenhoekiella sp.
AAGGTCAATGAAGCTAATAGCGTCATTGTAAAGCTTGGTTTTAAGGCCGCGCATTGAGCCGTTCAGATTCATACGTTCCGTGCGGCGGTCAATTTCAAGTTTGATCATCGCCCGGAGAATGGTGGCGTTTGTGATATGCTTGTCCTGTGCATCATCTGTCATGTACTGGCCATCTTCAAATTGGTAGTCTGTGTAAAATTTTATGATCTCGCTATCTACCTTGTAATACTGCTCAAGGATGTGATCAGATTTGCGTGGATCCCCGATGACCTGCTGATACTTTTTAGGGAGGGAGTCAAAGGCGACGCGGAGTTTGCGCGAGCATCCGCCCACCTGGGCGCGCTTGGGGCCGTACTTTTTTTCCTCATGGCGCTTTAGGCTTTTAGCCAACGCCCCATAAGTGGGGTAAAGGCCGGGGCCTATGAGCTCCTTTTTTTCTACACATAATATGTCGTTCCAGTCGTGCGGCATTGTTCGGTCTTTTATTTTTAAAAAGCTATTTTTGACTCTCTAACCTTAAACTATGTATTATGGAAAATGATGAATTGAATGACATCATCAATGAACTTCTGGTTCAGAACGCTCTGAACATTACCCATATCAACGCCCTTCGCGAGACGGTCTTTGAGATGGGCCGTCACCTGCTAGAGGATAGCGAAGCGGCCAATCTACAGCGCGGGTATTATGATATCTTGAGCGAGAAAAGTGAGCTTTTATCAGGTCTAGAAGGGATGGTTCCCGCGAAAAGGATTCAAAAGGCTCTTTTTGACCTGCATGAGCATGTGAGCTATAAGCTGCGGGAAATTTCCTGAAGGCGGGGCGGTCCCCATATTTATTCAGGATACGGTTAAGGTTTCTCATGACGGCCCTGACCTCCTCATAATCGTCCTTTTCCAGGACTACACCCTCCATGTCCAGTTTGCAACAGGTATGGGTGCGGTGAGGTGAGGTATGTGCCGTGCCGTCGTTTTTCTTTCCTACGGTGATCGTGATCTTTTGCATATTATTTGGTTTTAGTGGTTTTTAAGTTTTCTTTGGCCTCTGCCGGTGTTAGGAAGCGGGCGAGGATCTTTAGGTCTTTTAATATGTTCTGTGCAAGTTTTGTATTGACCTCGCGCTCCTGCCTGATGATCATATGCACATATACCTTGCTGCACCCATGTTTGTTGGCTATGGCCGAAGCCTGACCGCGAAGGGCATCCTTTTCTATATCTGTTAATTCGGCTACCATATTTTTAGATACATTTGTTAATTACTAGGAAACAAATATAGTATAAATATATACCTTAATCCAAAAAAAATGGAAGAAAATTATACTAATATCAAAGAAAGACTTTTATACTTTGCTAAAAATCAGTCTATTGGTATTGAAAATCTTTTAAAAAATATTGGAATGACTTATGGAAGTTTTAAAGGAAAAGCTAAAAAAGGGAGTTTAAATTCCAATGCGATAGAAGAAATTTATACTAAATATCCGTATCTAAGTCTAGAATGGCTGCTCACCGGCAAAGGAGAAATGGTAAAGGCCGGGACAGAAGATTCAATTGTAGAAAAAGGGGCAATCCCCTTAATACCCATCGATGCCATGGCGGGGTGGGGCAGCGGTGATGTACGAGTAATGGACTATGATACCAACCATTATATTGTCCCTGAATTTGAAGAGCTCAAGGTGGATTTTATGATTCGCGTACGCGGCAATAGTATGTACCCCAAATTCAGCAGCGGCAATATTGTGGCGTGTGTCAAGCTGGAAAGCCCCACTTTTTTTCAATGGAATAAAACATACGTATTAGATACCTCACAGGGCGCCATGATCAAAAGGGTCAAACAGTCTGAAAAGGAAAACCATATTTTATGTGTAAGCGACAACAAAGATTATGAGCCTTTTGATATTACTCTGGATGAGGTGCATTCCCTTGCCCTAGTTGTGGGCGTGATAGGACTGGAATAACGATCAATTTGCACATACCGACACCAGCGCACACGCCTTTCTGGCCGCTCCAAAATACAAATATCCTGCAAACCGCTGATTTACAGCGGTTTTTTTATTGCTTTAATCTGAATGCCTTTGCACTAAGGGGTGTTAAGTTTTAAAAAAAATGGGGTTTTAATATGTTTTTTGACGGTTAAGTATATCTGGGAACGGTCTGCAAAACGTTAAATTGTCTATCCAAGTGTCCACCCAAGTGTCCACCCAAAGAAATATTACCCTCAAATTCATTGTTTATTTAATGGCCATTGAAACTGCTTTTAACCGCCTTTTAAACAGCAACTAAATCGTTGGTTTCAGGCTGTATGGTGCTAACGGTGGGCTTTTGTGTAGGTAGATTGCATTAGATGGGCTTTTCTGCTTAGCTTTGATCCCATCATGCACACGGAATTACAGTAAATGTACTTTTTGAATTATTCACATGAAGACATAAAAAAACCCGCAAACCTTTATTTTACGGGCGTTACAGCTCTTTTTTGCGTTTCTTTTTTTATGCTCCTTTTGTTTTACCCCTTATATAACACACTTTTTATTTATGAAAATTAAATTTTTACCTATACTAAGTCTTGCTGTCGTTCTTACCGCAATGGTTTCTTGTAAAGACAATAAACATGAAACTGAGGCCGGCGAAGCCGAAATGGCAGCTGAATCAAGTATGAAAGCTTCAAAATTTATGCTAGATCCAGAAGCCTCAACGATCCATTGGGAAGGTAACAAGCCTACTGGAACACATACAGGAACTGTTAAATTAGAATCTGGCGTGATAAAAATAGAAGGTGATAGCTTAAGTGGAACCTTTCTTATTGATATGACAACCATTACCGATACCGATCTTGAAGGCGAGCAAAAGACCAAACTAGAGCAACATCTCAAAGGGACTGTTGAAGGTAAAGAAGGTGACTTTTTTGATGTACAGAAATTCCCTACCGCAGCTTTTGAAATCACAGACGTGATGGAAAAAAATGGCAAAAAAATGCTAGAGGGCAATCTTACTATTAAGGATGCAAAGAACAACATCTCCTTTCCCGTGACCTATACCGTAGACGGAGATATGATGAGCATTAAAAGTGAGCCTTTCACAATTGACCGCACCAAGTGGAATGTAAATTATGGTTCTAAAACTGTTTTTGATGATCTTGGAGATAAATTCATCAGTGATGATATCCAACTTACCTTAGACATCGTGGCTAGAAAGCAGATGTAAACAAGCTTAACCAAATAGATGATCAAAGCCCGTTTCTAACGGGCTTTTTTATTTTATTTTATTTTAGCGTTAGTGTGACGTTGACTTTGAACGGTCTCACTCCCATTGAATATTCTGTACCTACGTCATGGTGTCACTTCGAGTTTTTTTGGAGAAGCGATAGCGAAAATAAACTTTTCCAAAGGCAAAAAAACTTTGAAAAAGCTAGCGTAATGTGAATCATTCAAATATATCCTAGTTTGACGTTTACATGCAACGGTTTGGCTTCCAAAGAATATGCTGTACTTGTAATGGTGTCACTTCGAGTTTTTTTGAAGGAGCGATAGCGGAACCAAAAAAGTATC